>NZ_BAAALT010000150.1:0-20760 GCF_039528515.1 Luedemannella flava | reverse complement strand
GCCGCCGGCCCGCGCCGGGGCGTCGCACTCATCGACGACGCCGGCCCGCAGACCCGCGCGGACCTGCTGTCCGCGGCGCGCCGCCTGGCCTCCGGCGCACAGACTCTATGGGGGGTACGCCCCGGCGCGCGCGTCGGCGTGGCGTGCGCGGCGCACCGGGGGTTCGTGACGGCCACCGCCGGGCTCGGCCTGCTCGGCGCCGACGCGGTGCTGATCCCGCCGGACCTGCCGGCCGCCCCGCTCGCCGACCTGCTCGCCGCCCAACGGGTGACCGCCCTGATCCACGACGGCCAGGTCACCGACGCGCCCTGCCCGTCGCTGCCCTGGGCGGATCTCGTCGCCGCCGCCGGGGCCGCACCCGCGACCACGACCGACGGCGCCCCGGTTGGCGGCGGCGGGGCAACACGGAGTCGACGGGGCGGGCGGCTCGTGGTGCTGACGTCGGGGACGACCGGGGCGCCGCGCGGCGTGATCCGCCGGCTGTCGGCGCGTACTCTCCTGGGGCCGGTCAGCACCCACCTGCGGCATGTCGCGCTGCGGCCCGGCGTGCCCCTGATGGTCGCGGCACCCCCGCACCACGGGTACGGACTGACCTACCTCGCGGCGGCGCTGGGCCTGGGCGCGCGCGTCGTGCTGGCCGCCCGGCTCGACCCGGCGGCCACGTGGGCGGCGCTGGCCGAGCACGGGGCCGGCCTGCTCGTCGCGCTGCCCACGCAGCTGTCGCGGCTGTGCGACCAGTCCGGCGAGCCGCCCGCGTCGCTGCGGGCCGTGGTGACCGGCGCCGCGCCCCTGTCGCCCGAGCTGACCGCCCGGCTGCTCGACCGGTTCGGCGACCGGGTCTTCAACCTGTACGGGTCGACGGAGGCGGGCTGGGCGGCCATCGCCACGCCGGCCGACCTGCGGGCGGTGCCAGGCACGGTGGGTCGGGCGCCGCGCGGGATCGCGCTCACGGTGCGCGGCCCCGCCGGCGCGGTGCTCCCGCCCGGTCAGGTTGGCGAGGTGCACGTAGCCGGGTGGGCGGCGCCCGGCAACGCGGTGGCGACCGGCGACCTGGGCCGGTTCGACCGGGCCGGGCGCCTCACCCTCGTCGGGCGCGTCGATGACATGATCATCTCGGGCGGCGAGAACGTGTTCCCCGGCGCGGTCCGCGACATGCTGGCCGGGCACCCCCGGGTGCGCGACGCGGTCGTGGAGCCGGTGGCGGACCCGGAGTTCGGTCAGCTGCTGCGCGCCCGGGTGCGCCTGCGCGACGGGTCCCCGGCGGGTGTCGAGGCCGAGCTGCGGGCCTGGCTGCGGGAGCGGTTGCCACCGCCGCAGCGTCCCCGCGAGATCCTCATCGAACAGCATCCTTGCGACGAAATGTAGTACCTATGCTATCGTCCGTCGCAGAGGTTCGATGGGGAGGAGAAGGTCCGTGACGACACTGGTCGACGCGGGCACGGCGCCCGGCGACGTGGCGCAACCCGCGCCCGACGCCGTGCTCGACGTGCGCGACCTGCGGATGCGCTACGGCACGACGGACGTGCTGCACGGGGTCAGCTTCACCGCCGCACGCGGCGAGGTGCTCGCGCTGCTCGGGCCCAACGGAGCCGGCAAGACCACCACGATCGAGATCCTCGAGGGCTTCCGGATGCGCTCGGCCGGGCACGTGCGCGTGCTCGGCGTCGACCCGGCGCGCGGCGACGAGGCCTGGCGCGCCCGGCTCGGCGTCGTGCTCCAGTCGTGGCGCGACCACGGCAAGTGGCGCGTCCGCGAGCTGCTGGCGCACCTGGGTCGGTCGTACGCGCCGTTCGCGACGCCGGACACGCCCCGGCCGTGGGACCCCGACGAGCTGATCGGCGCGGTCGGCCTCACGGCCCAGGCGCGGCAGCGCATCGGGCGCCTCTCCGGCGGGCAGCGCCGCCGCCTCGACGTCGCCATCGGCATCGTCGGCCGACCCGACCTGCTCTTCCTCGACGAGCCCACGGTCGGCTTCGACCCCGCCGCACGGCGCGAGTTCCACGACCTCGTGCACGACCTCACCGACACCCACGGCACGACGGTTCTGCTCACCACCCACGACCTCGACGAGGCAGAGAAGCTCGCCGACCGGATCCTCGTCCTGGCCGGCGGCCGGATCATCGCCGACGGCTCCGCCGACGAGCTGAGCCGGCGCGTGTCGACCGGCGCCGAGGTGCGCTGGACGCGCGACGGCGAACGGTTCGTCCACGCCAGCGACGACCCGACCCGCTTCGTCCGCGAGCTGTTCGCGCAGTACGGCGAGGCGGTCGGCGACCTGGAGGTGCGCCGGGCCAGCCTGGAGGAGACCTATGTGACCCTTGTCCAGCAGCACGAGGCCGGCCGGGCCGAGTCCGGCGTGCTGGCCTTCCAGGAGGCGACGCGATGAGCGAGCGTCAGCGAGCGAATCATCAGCTCAGGACCTACTCATCGCGACGCCGGAGCGTAGCGGAGGTGTCGAGATGAGCGAGCGTCAGCGAGCGAATCATCAGCTCAGGACCTACTCATCGCGACGCCGGAGCGTAGCGGAGGCGACACGATGAGCGCGATCAGGGCGGCTGCGCGCACGGGAGTGGCCCGGGGCGGCATTGAGCTGCGTCAGACGTTCACCAACGGCCAGGACCTGTGGGGCTACTTCTTCCCCACCGTCCTGCTCATCACGGTCACGTACTTCATGCGCAACAGCACGGTGCCGGGCACCGGCTTCTCGTTGGGCGCCCGCACGCTGCCCAGCGCGCTCGGCATGGGCATCGCGTTCGGCGGCCTGGCCACGCTGGCCATGCAGCTCATCGTCGAACGCGAGGACGGCACGCTGCTGCGCGCGAAGGCCCTCCCGCACGGCATGCTCAGCTACCTCATCGGCAAGATCGTGGTGGTCAGCGGGATGAGCCTGGTCGCGCTCGGCCTGCAGCTGGGCTCGGGCCTGCTGCTCGTCGACGGGCTGAGCGTGCACGGCGTGACGCCGTGGCTCATCCTCGTCGGGATCGTGGCCCTCGGGCTCGTGGCCGTGCTGCCGCTCGGCGCCATCGTCGGGTCGATGTTCACCAACTCACGCAACATGGGCCTGGTCATGCTCCCGCTCATGGGGCTGATCGCGATCTCGGGCATCTTCTACCCCATCGCCAGCTTCCCCGGCTGGCTGCAGGGCCTCGCGCAGGTCTTCCCGGTGTACTGGCTCGGTCTGGGGATGCGCTCCGCACTGCTGCCCGACAGCCTCGCCGCCGTCGAGATCGGGCACTCCTGGCGGCACCTGGAGACGGTCGGCGTGCTCGGCCTGTGGGCGGTCGCCGGCCTGGTCATCGCGCCGGCCGTGCTGCGCCGCATGGCCCGCCGCGAGTCCGGCTCGAGCGTCGCCGAGCGCCGCGAACGGGCTTTGCAAAGATCTCCCCGATGAGCGAGACGATTTTCAACCGGATCGCCGTACTCCGGACGGAGCGCGGCGTGTCCCGTCGGCAGCTCGCCGACGCGCTCGGGGTCCATTACCAGACCGTCGGCTACCTGGAGCGCGGCGAGTTCAGCCCGAGTCTGCACCTCGCCCTGCGCATCGCCCGGTACTTCGAGGTGCCGGTCGAGGTCGTCTTCTCGGACACCCCGTTCCCGCGCATCGGAAGCACGGCCGCCCCGGCTCAGCCTGCCTGACGGTCCCCGTGGGCGTCCGACGGTGCAGGATGTGCCGTGTGGAGCGCACACCTGCCCGCACCGTCGCGGGCCTCGTCACCCTGGCGGCCCTGGCCGCCCTCATTGTCCTGAGCCTCTGGGCCGTGTCGCCGCCCGCGCCCGCCGGCGTCGCCGCGCGGCCCGACCAGTTCAGCGCCGGCCGGGCGTTCGGCCACGTGGAGCGGATCGGCGGGCAGGTGCACGTGGCCGGCAGCCCGGCGGCCGGGCAGGTGCGCGACTACGTCGAGACGACGCTGCGCGGGTCCGGCCTGCGGATCTCGGTCCAGGACACGGTCGGCGCGAGTGACGAACTCGGGCACGGGTACGCGATGGCGCACGTGCGCAACGTCGTGGCCGTGCTGCCGGGCACGGACCCGTCCGGGTCGGTGTTCGCGGTCGCCCACTACGACTCGGTGCAGGTGTCCTACGGCGCCAACGACGACGGGGCCGGGGTGTCCACGCTGCTGGAGGCCGCGCGGATCCTGAGCGCCGGGCCCCGGCCGCGCAACGACATCGTCTTCGTGATCACGGACGCCGAGGAGGCGTGCCTGTGCGGCGCGGAGGCGTTCGTGAGCCAGCACCCCCTCGCCGCCAAGGGCGGTGTGGCGCTCAACTTCGAGGCGCGCGGCGCCAGCGGTCCGGCGATCATGTTCGAGACGGGCGCGGGCAACGCGGGTGTCGTCGGGGTGTACGGCGACGCGGTGCCGTACCCGGTGGCGACGAGCTTCGCGGTCGAGGTGTACCGGATCCTGCCGAACGACACCGACTTCACGCCGTTCCGGGAGGCCGACCGGTTCACCGGCCTGAACACCGCCTACATCGACGGCTCGGCGGTCTACCACACCCCGCAGGACCGGCCGGCGTACCTGGACCGGGCCAGCCTGCAGCACCACGGCGACAACGCCGTGGCCCTGCTGCGTAGTTTCGGCGGCGCCGACCTGGGCGCGCTCGCGAAGCCGTCCGGGCACGACTCGACGTACTTCCCGGTCCTGGGTTACCTGGTGCGCTATCCGGGCACCCTCGTCTGGCCGGTCGCGGTCGTCGCGCTGCTCGCCGTGGGCGCGTTGACCGTCATCGCGCGGCGCCGGCGGGTGGCGACCGTGGGGCGCACGCTGGCGGCGTTCGGGCTCGCGTTCGTGCCGATCATCGCCGCGGTGGTGCTGACCCAGCTGCTGTGGACGCTGCTCGTCGCGATCCGGCCCGGTTACCGGGAGATGATCGATCCGTGGCGGCCCGGGTGGTTCCGGCTCGCGGTGGTCGCGCTGGTCGCGGCCGCGGTGCTGACCTGGTACGGCCTGCTGCGCCGGCGGATCGGGGCGTGGCCGCTCGCGATCGGCGGCCTGGCCGTGCTCGCGGTCCTGGGGCTGGTCCTCGCGGCGGCGACGCCCGGTGGCTCGTACCTCGCGGCGGTGCCGGCACTGGCGGGGGCGGTCGGCGCGACGGTGGCGCTGAGCGTCCGGCAGACGTGGGCGTCCGCGCTGGCGCTCGGGCTGGGCGGGGCCGTCGCCGTGGTCGTGCTCGCCCCGACGGTGCTGCTGTTCTTCCCGGCTCTCGGGCTGGCCACCGGCGCGGCGGCGGCCCTGTTCGCCACCCTGCTGGGCCTGGCGCTGCTGCCGCTGTTCGAGTCGCTGTACCCGGTGGTCGGTGCCACGGGACGTCGGCTGCGGGGCGCGGCGCCGGCGCTCGCCTGCGGCGTACTCACGCTGGTGTTCGTGGTGACAGGGTTGGCGGTGGACCGGTTCGACCTGGCCCACCCCGCACCGCAGCAGCTCATGTACGCGCTGGACACGGACACGGGTCAGGCCCGGTGGGTGAGCACCGACTCGGCGCCCGGCTCCTGGAACAAGGCCTACGTGAGCGGCCGCGAGGACCTGGCGAAGCAGTTCCCGCCGCTGGGCGGGGGCGAGCTGCTGACCGGACAGGCGCAGGCGGCGACGCTGGCCGCGCCGACGGTGACGACCGTGTCGGACACGACGGCCGCGGGGCGGCGCACGCTGAGCCTGACGGTCACGCCACAGCGGACGGTGCGCCTGGTCTACCTCGCGGTCGAGGGCACGCCGGTGGTGTCGGCCACCGTGTCCGGCCGGGAGGTCGCGCCGTCGGCGGTGGGCGACAGTTTCGGGGTGCTGTTCCACGCCCCGCCGGCTGACGGCCTGCGGGTCACGCTCGTGCTCGGCGCGGCGGGTCCGGTCCGGCTGCGGGTCATGGACGGCAGCGACGGGCTGGACGGCCTGCCCGGGTTCACCCCGCGCCCGGCCGGGATCGGCATCCCCGGGTCGCACGACACCGAACTGGTGCTGGTCGCGAAGGGCTACACCCTTTAGGACTTGTCGCCGCTGCCCTGGGCGCAGATCAGCCAGCAGAGCACGATGAGCGCCACGACCAGACCGACGATGATCAGCACCTTGTGCCGGGAGAGGAAGCTCTCCCGGTGCTGCGGTTCCTGCGGACTCGTCACGGGTTGAACGTACCAATAACACCCTATTTGTTCTGCATGTTCTTTGGAAGATTCAGCTGTCGAACGACGGAGGCCAGCGGCGGAACGAGAGGCGCGTTCGCAATCAGTTGACTTGAATATTTCAACCATGTGACTCTCGCCGCAGAGCCGTGGAGGAGCCACGCGGCTGGTGTGCGGCAGGGAGGTCCCTGCCCCGCCATGTCCACCGCAGGGTTCGACCTTCCCCAGGAGGCTCGATGACCACGATCCCCCGTCCCCCACGACTGCTCCGACGCGTGCTCGCCGTTGCCGCGGCGGTGCTGCTGATCGTCACCTTCACCCCCGCCAGCCCGGCCTCGGCGCACGGCTCCATCGTGGACCCGGCGTCGCGCAACTACGGCTGTTGGGCGCGTTGGGGCTCCGACTTCCAGAACCCGAACATGGCCACGCTCGACCCGATGTGCTACCAGGCCTGGCAGTGGAACACCACCGCCATGTGGAACTGGAACGGGCTCTACCGCGAGGGCGTCGCCGGCAACCACCAGGGCGCCATCCCGGACGGCCAGCTGTGCAGCGCCGGGCACACCGGCGACGGCCGGTACAACTCGATGGACGCCATCGGTGACTGGAAGGCCGCCCCGGTCTCCAACAGCTTCTCGGTGAAGCTGTGGGACCAGGCCATGCACGGCGCGGACTACATCCGCGTGTACGTCACCAGACAGGGCTTCAACCCACTCACACAGGCACTCGGCTGGGGCAACCTCGAACTGGTGAACCAGATCGGCAACACCCCCGCCGCGCAGTGGACGCCCGAGTCCGCGGGCGGCGTGTCCATCAGGATCCCGGCGACCGCGTCCGGCCGCACCGGCCGGCACATCGTCTACACGATCTGGCAGGCGAGCCACTCCGACCAGTCGTACTACTTCTGCAGCGACGTGCTGTTCGGTGGTGGCACCACCACGCCCACCTCGGCGGCGCCGACCACCCGCGCCCCGGTCACCACGGCCGCGCCGACGACGCGCGCGCCCGTGACCACCGCGGGTCCGACCACCCGGGCCCCGGTCACCACGGCCGGCCCGACCACCCGCGCGCCGGCGACTACCGGCGGCGGCTCCGCGGGCTGCACCGCGACCTACACGGTCTCGTCGCAGTGGAACGGCGGCTTCGTCGGCTCGGTCAATGTGACAGCCGGCAGTGCTGCCATCAGGGGCTGGCGGGTGACGTGGACGTATGCCAACGGGCAGGCGGTCACGAACTCGTGGAGCGCCACGATCACGCAGAGCGGGTCATCCGTCACCGCGACGAACGCCGCCTACAACGGCAGCCTTTCGGCCGGCGGGACAACCCAGTTCGGGTTCAACGCGACCTGGACGGGCAGCAACTCCGTACCGGCCCTGACCTGCACGGCCACCGCGTAGGTCCCGACCTCGGCGCCCGCGTCGGCCACCCGGACGGCGCGGGCGTCGCCGCGTCTACGGGGTCCGCGTTCTGACCACTTCGGGCCTTAAGAGCTTTTTACCCGAGTACGCTCGCGGTATGAGCCGTGGTCCGGTCGAGTTCGTGGTCGTCGACTTCCCCGGCGAGGTGCCCGGCGCGACGCTCGCGCCGCAGCTGCGATCGCTCGTCGACCAGGGCGTCATCAACGTCATCGACATGCTCTTCATCGCCCGCGACGACGACGGCACGGTGCGGTCGTTCGAGCTGGGCGACCGCGAGGGCGAGGACGACTTCGAGGCCCTCGACGTGGTCGTCCAGGAGATCGACGGGCTGATCGGCGAGCAGGACGTCGCCGACATCGGGGCGGGGCTCGCCCCCGGCCACACCGCGGCCGTGTTCCTGTTCGAACACACCTGGGTGCGCGACATCGGTCGGACGGTGTCCAGCGCGGGCGGCGAGGTGGTGCTGGTCGAGCGCGTGCCGGCACCCGTCGTGTCGGCCGTCGGGGCACTGCGGGCGGGCTGAACCGCCCCGTCACGGAAGAGGTGATGGTCATGCTCAGGCGGCCCGTGGTGGTGCGGCGGGGACCGGGCCTGCTCGGCACCGTCGCCCGCACCGCCGTCATCGCCGGCACCGCGACGGCGACCAGCAACGCCATCACCGCGCACCAGCAGCGCCGGCACGCCGAGTCGGCCGCCGCGCAGCAGGCCGCGTACGAGGGCTACCAGGCGTCGCGGCCGCAGCCGGCCGCAGCCACCGGCGACCTGACCGCCGAACTGGGCAAGCTCGCGGCGCTGCGGGAGTCGGGCGCGCTCACCGAGGAGGAGTTCGCGGCCGCGAAGGCCCGCCTGCTCGGCACCTGACCGCGCGTCAGTCGCCGTCGCGCTGGTGCGGTGCCACAGCCGCGACCCAGGACAGGATCTCCGGGAGGATCTCCACGGCGTTGAAGTGGGCCGCGCCGGGACGCACGTCGATCACCGCGCCGGGGATCTGCCGGGCGAGCCACTGGGCGTGGCTGACGGGCGAGAAGCGGTCGTCGGCGCCGTGCCAGATGCGCACCGGCGACGTGATGGCGCCGAGGTCGAACCCCCAGTCGGCGCGGAACGCGAGGACGTCGTCGAGCCAGCCGAACGGCCCGTCCCGCAGCGCCTCCGTGTACGACTGCGCGAGCTGCCGGCGGATCGCGACGTTGTCCACGACCCGCCGGTCGGCGGCCTCCAGCTCGGTGCGCAGCCCCTCGAACATGCTCTCCGGGTCGACGGCGAGGCTCGCCGCGCGGGAGGTGAGCTCCTTCTTGAGCGCCGGGTAGTCGTTGTCCGCCCAGGTGTAGGCGGCCACGTTGCCGGGTGTCATCCCGTCGTACCAGTTGAGGTCGCGGGCGTTGGCCGGGGCGAGGCTGACCAGGACCGCGGTGCGCACCACCCGCTGCGGCAGCAGTGCCGCGCAGGCCAGCGCGTGCGGGCCACCGCCGGACCGGCCGACGACGGCGAACCGGTCGATGCCCAGCGCGTCGGCGATCGCGGCCACGTCGCGCGCCGCGTCCGCCACGCCCCGCCCGGGGTGGCGGGTCGAGCGGCCGTAGCCGGGCCGGTCGTAGGAGATGAGCAGCACGCCGAGGCGGTACGAGACGCTGCCGCGCGGCTTCGGCCCGCTGCGGCTGCCGGGCGTGCCGTGCATGAGGAACACCGGCATGCCGTCGCGGTTGCCCGAGACCTCGACCATGAGCCGCCGGTCACCGCCGACCGGGACCTCGTGTTGGGACATGCCCGCGGGTATCACCACACCCTCCCGTGACGGACCATCCCGGCTCGGCGGGACGGCCGGGACCGGGAGGTATTTCAAGCGTAGCGATTGGACAGTGGTCACACACCGTCTGCGCGACAAGCTGAATGGGGCTCATCCGAAATGCACGTGCGAATGCGTCAGCGTGCGCGGATGAACGCCATTCCCGCGTCATTCACCGGAGTTTTCATCGTCCCAACTGGACACCCGACGCAGGAACAGGTCCGCCACGCGCGAGCGCGTCACCTCGTCGACCGGGGCGAGCCGGGTCACGCCGCCGGCCGAGACGTACGAGGCCAGCGTTTCGTACGCCGTCAGGAGCGTGCCGGGCTGCCCGGGCGGATCGGCGAAGGTCGCCAGAATCTCCTCGTACGCGTACGGGGGTTGATAGGGCACCTGCATCCGCGACCAGTAAAGGTGGCGTTCCGCCTCGGACATGTCGTTCGGCATGCCGGAAAAGCGTTGCATGGAGACCAGCCGACCCGCCGCCGCGCGCGGGCTGTCGACGGAATCCACCCGCATCGCGACGGGCAGAATCCTGATTTTGCGGGCTTCATATCGCTGCCGCACCTGACGGGTCACCTGCGCAGCGCCGCTGATGCTCTGTTCGCTGAACGTGAAGCAGGCGACCAACACGTCCGGCAGCTGGATGGTGCAGATCTCGGCCACGTCACTCACACCCGTACGACTGTCGATCAGGGTGTAGTCGTAGTTGCGCTTCATGTCGGCGCGCAACGCGTCCAGAAACTGCCCTCCCCCGAGATACTCGTAAAACATCTCCCAGTCAAGACCCTGAATCGAGGACGAGTAGTCGTTGTTCTGCCGACCCGCCGACAGATAGTCCAGAGCGCCGCCCGTGGGAAATTCCCATCGCAACGGAAACGCGTACGTGCCGACCGCGGCGTACCGCTCGTACCAACCGGGCTGCCGGTCGGTGTCCTTCATGGTCGCCCACTCGAATTCGCGGATGAGGTCGATGACGCCACCGGCGTTGGCCAGTTCCTCGGGCCTGATGAACGGGGCGAAGAACCGGTGCAGGCCGGGCGACTCGATGTCCCAGTCCGCGACCAGCACCCGCTTGCCGCTCGCGGCGAGTATCCACGCGACGTTCGCCATGGCCATCGTCCGGCCGGTGCCCCCGTTGTAGGAGTAGAAAGTGACGACCTGCCCTTCGCGATTCCCAGTCATTGGCCGTCTTTCATGATCGGAGCGAACGGCGAGACGAGATCAACCGACCTTAATGGATCACCGGGCCTTCAATTGATCTATCTAGCGGTCCAGATGGAGGAAGACCTCATGTTGAATCCGCCCTTATGCTGATGGCAAGCGACGACGCTGTCGGAGGTTCCCCACGTTTCAAGGTAACGAGTCCCTCCGGCCGCCGGGAGGGGGAGCGTGCTGTATTTCTTCCTGAGTCACGCACGGGAGGACGATCCGCGAAGCGTCATACGATTCTTCAACGATCTGTCCAGTGAAGTGCGTAACTTGGCGGGCGCCGATCCGCATGACACCGTGGGATTCCTCGACGAGCAGAGTCTCTACGTTGGACAACGGTGGCAGCTCGCTTTAGCCGACGCCCTGGCCTCCTGCAAGTGCTTTGTCGCGATGACGTCGCCGCGCTACTTCCGACGTGACTACTGCGGACGCGAGTGGGGCGCGTTCAGCGACCGGTTGGCGGCCTACGAGCGGCAGTGGAAACGGCCAGCGCCCGCGCTGCTGCCGGTGCGCTGGATCCCGATGGCCGTCCCCCATCCGCTCGCCGAGGACATCCAGCTGCACAGCGCCGGCACGGCCGCGTCCTACCTCAAGTACGGCCTGCGCCACATGCTCGACCTGCAACGGTTCCACGACGACTACCAGGAGTTCGTCTTCGACCTCGCGCAACGCATCGTCAACGTGGCCGCCGAGTACGATCTGCCCCCGCCGCGGCGGCCCATCCGGCTGGAGGAGGTGGCCGACGCCTTCACCATCACCTCCACCACCGACGCTCCGCCGCCGGGCCGCCGCCCCGTCAGCGCCGTCGGCCCGGCCCGGCTCTCCACCCGGGCGGTCGTCCACTTCGTGATCGTCGCGGGCACCCGCGAGAGCATGTCGGCCGTACGCCGGAAACTCGAGTACTACGGCGACACGGCGGTCGACTGGGCGCCGTTCCGGCCCGACGTGGACGAGACGCTCGCCGAGTTCGCGAGCCGGGTCGCCGAGGACCGCATGTTCGACTCCGAGGTCACCGACATCAGCCGGCTGGGCGAGTGCCTGGAGCTGGCCAAGCGCCGCAACGACCTGGTGGTCCTGCTCGTCGACGCGTGGTCGCCCGCGCTCGCCGAGCACCAACAGGCGCTGCTCGATTACGACAACCACGACGGCAACACCAGCGCCGTGCTGGTCCCGTTCAACAGCTCCGACGACGAGACGCGCGCGGACGCGACAGAGCTGCAGGTCCGGCTGGCCAGCGTGCTGCCGCGGCACATCGAGCGCCGCGACCGCGTGATGCTGCGCCCGCACATCCCCACGCCCGAACTGTTCAGCACCGACCTGGAGGAGATCCTCGAGGTGGCGCAGAACCGCGTCTTCCGCACCGGCACCGTGAACCCCCAGGTGCCCGACCGGCCCTCGCGCTCCCGGCCGATCCTCGAAGGTCCGACCACCCCCCTGGACGGAGAGCAACCATGAACGCCCAGCCGTCGTCCGAGATCATCACCTTCTACTCGTACAAGGGCGGCACGGGACGCACGATGGCCGTGGCCAACCTTGCCTGGATCATGGCGAGCAACGGCCTGCGCGTCCTCGTCGTGGACTGGGACCTGGAGTCCCCCGGCCTGCACCGCTACTTCCACCCGTTCCTGCGCGACAAGGAGCTGCGCGCCACGCCCGGCGTCATCGACCTGGTCCGCGACTACGCGGCGGCCACGATGCTGCCGGCCAGCGACGTGGGCGTTGACCTGATCGCCCACCACGCACGTGTGCTGCGCAACGCCGTCTCGCTGGAGTGGCAGTTCGACGGCAAGGGCGTCATCGACTTCCTGGCCGCGGGTCGCCAGGACCGGTCGTACTCGCTGACGGTCAGCACGTTCGACTGGGCGAACTTCTTCGACCGTCAGGGCGGCGTGGCGTTCCTGCGCGCCCTGCGCGACGACATGCTGGCCAACTACGACTACGTCCTCATCGACAGCCGGACGGGCCTGAGCGACGCGGCGGGCATCTGCACGGTCGTGCTCCCCGACACGGTCGTCGACTGCTTCACCATGAGCACGCAGAGCGTGCAGGGCGCGGCGGCGGTCGCGCACTCGATCCGCAAGCAGCGCCACGACGAGCCGATCCGCATCCTGCCCGTCCCGATGCGGGTCGAGGACGGCGAGCAGCTCAAGCTGGAGGCCGGCCGCGACTACGCCCGGCGGCTGTTCGAGCCGTTCCTCGCCGACCTGCTGCCCGACAACCGCGACCGGTACTGGGGCGACGTCGAGATCCCGTACCGGCCGTTCTACGCGTACGAGGAGATCCTTGCCTTTTTCGGGGATCCGCCGCACCAGCACAACTCGCTGCTGGCCGCGTTCGAGCGGCTCACGTCCGTGGTGACCCGGGGTCGCGTGTCGCAGGCCCCGCCCATCGGCGAGGGCGACCGGCGCCTGCTGCTGGCCGAGTTCGAGCGCATCCGCGCGCCGCTGACCACGGACGTGCTGATCAGCTACGCCTCGGTCGACCGGATGTGGGCGGAGTGGGTCGCCGGCGAGCTCGACGACGCGGGCCTCAAGGTGCACCTCATGGCCGTCGACTACACCCAGGGCGCGGTCGGCGCCGGGGATATCGAGCGGGAGCTGGGCAAGGCCAACCGGGTGATCGTGCTGCTGTCCGACGACTACCACAAGGTGCCGCAGGCGGTGGAGGTGTGGCGGCTGGCGACCCGGCAGGGCGCGCCGGGGGCGCCGCGCTCGATGATCCCGATCCGGCTGGACACCGTCCGGCTGCCCCTGCCGTTCACCGACCGGCCGGCCATCGAGTTGGCGGTGCTGTCAGAGGAGCGGGCCCGCTCCGAGCTGCGCGAGGTCTTCGCGCTGCCGCTGTCGCCCCCTGACGAGCGCGACGGCGACGGAACCCGGCGGCGGCCGCGCTTCCCGTCCACGCCGCCGCCGGTGTGGAACGTGCAGCCCCGCAACGCGACGTTCATCGGCCGTGGCGTCGCGCTCGAGGCGCTGCGCGACCGGCTCGCGGCGAGCCCGACGGTCGTGGCACCACAGGCCCTCGTCGGCCTCGGCGGTGTCGGCAAGACCCAGGTCGCCCTGGAGTACGCCCACCGGTTCAAGGCCGACTACGACGTGGTGTGGTGGATCTCCGCCGAGCAGCCGGCCACCGCCCGGTCGGACCTGTTCGAGCTCGCGGTCGCGCTCGGCGTGGCCCGCGAGAGCACTGTCGACAGCGTGCGGGCCGTGCTGGAGGCGCTGCGCCAGGGCCAGCCGTACCGGCGCTGGCTGCTCATCTACGACAACGCGGACAACCCCGAGGACCTGCGCGACCTGATGCCGCAGGGCACCGGGCACGTGCTGCTGACCTCGCGCAACCAGCTCTGGGCGAGCCAGACCAAGGCGGTCGAGGTCGGCGTCTTCGAACGGGCCGAGAGCGTCGCGTTCCTGCGCCAGCAGGTGACCGGCCTGACCGACGCCGACGCCGACCTGCTCTCGGAGAACCTCGGCGACCTGCCGCTCGTGCTCGAGCAGGCGGCGGCGTGGCTGGTCGCCACCGGCATGGCGGTGCAGCGCTACATCGAGCTGCTCACCATCGAGCCGGCGGACCTGCTCGACCAGGACCGGCCGTCGGCCTACCCGAGAACCGCGACCGCCACCTGGCGCATCTCGCTGCGGCGCCTGCGCGAGCAGATGCCGGCCGCCGCCAAGGTGCTCGAGGTGTGCGCGTTCTTCGCGCCGGAGCCGATCCCGCTGTCGCTGCTGTCCAACGACCGGTTCCGCGCGATCCTCACGCCCATCGACCCCAACCTCCGGCTGCCGATCATGCAGGGCAGCCTGACCAGGGCGATCCGGCGGTTCGCCCTGGCGCGCATCGACGTGAGCCGCAACAGCCTGCTCATCCACCGGCTGGTGCAGGCCATCATCCGCGACCAGCTCAGCCCCGACGACACCGTCATCACCCGGGAGCAGGCGTACGAGGTGCTGGCCGCGGCCAACCCGGTGGCCACCGACGACCCGTCGAAGTGGCCGGCGTTCGCCGAGCTCTCGCCGCACCTGAGCATGGCCGGGCTGTTCACGTCCGGGTCCGAGCCCGTCCGCCAGCTGATCATCGACATGGTCCGCTACCGGTACCGTCGGTACGACTTCTCCGGCAGCGCCGAGCTGGCGACCGCGGCCATCACGGAGTGGACCGAGCTGTTCGGCGAGAACGACCTGCTCACCCTGCACCTGCGGTTCCATCTCGCGAACGCGCTGCGGTCGCAGTCGCAGTACCGGACCTCGCTGCAGATCAACGAGGACGTGTACGCCCGCCTGCGCGAGGTCGCCGGCCCGGACCACCTCTACACGCTCATGGCCGCCGGTGGCCTGGCCGCCGACCGGCGGGCGCACGGCGACTTCGCCATCGCCCGCGACCTGGACGTGGACACGGCCGCCCGGTTCCGCGACCAGTTCGGCGACGACGAGTACCGGTCCCTCATGGCGATCAACAACCTCGCCGTGTCGTACCGGATGGTCGGCGACTACCAGGCCGCCGCCGACCTGGACAGCGACACCTACCAGCGCCGCCTCGACACGCTCGGCCCGCGCCACCCGTACACCCTGTTCTCGGCCTGCAACTGGGGCAGTGACCTTCGGGAGGTCGGCGAGTTCGAGCGGTCCCGGACGGTGCTGGAGGCCACGCTGCGCGTCTACCGCGAGGTCATCGGCGAGGACCAGACCGACACCCTGCGCACCGCGCGCAACCTGGCGGTGACCCTGCGCCGGCTCGGCGACTTCGACCAGGCCCACGAGCTGGGCCGGGACACGCTCACCCGGTACGCCCGGGTGCTGGGCGCCGACCACCAGGACGCGATGCTGTGCGAGATGACGGTCGCCTCGACGTACGCGGGCGTCGGCAACGACCACGAAGCCCGGCGCGGTGCGGAGATCCTCCTGGCCAGGATGCAGCGGCTGCTCGACGAGGAGCACGTGCTGACCAAGGTGTGCCGGCACAACCTGGCCATCTACAAGCTCAAGACCGGCGACGCGGCCGAGTCGGTGGGCGACGCGGCGGCGGTGCACCAGCGCTTCCGCGAGACCCTGGGCGCTGAGCACCCCTACACGCTCAGCGCCGCGCTCAGCCACGCCAACCACCTGTGGGCGGTCGGTTCGCGGGTGGCCGCCCGGGAGCTGGACGAGGCGACGTACCCGGTGTTCCGCAAGGTGCTCGGCGACCGTCACCCGGACACCCTGAACGCGGCGATCAACCTGGCGATCAGCCGCGACGGGGCCGACCCGGCGTTCGACGCCGTGGTGGCCGACATGATCCGGTCGTTCGCGGACCGGCACCCGCGCGTGCAGAACGCGCTCGAGATGCGTCGCAGCAACCCCTACATCGAGCCGCCGTCGCCGTGACGGTCGGGCGCCAGCCCGCCGGCCAGCCACGCGGCCACGTCGTCCGGGGCGGTCGACGCGACCCGACCGCCCAGGTACAGCGCGCGCACCAGCTCCGGCCGCGCGGCCAGCGCCGTCGCGGCCGGTTCGACGCCGGTGCGCCGCAGCGCCGCCGCGAGCCCCACCCAGGGCTCGTCGGCGGTGGGGTCCACGGAGATCTGCGTGCGGTAGCTCGCCGCCGCCGCGGCGAAGTCTCCGCCGACGTACGCGCGGTCGCCGTCGGTCAGGTGGCCCTCGATCCGACCGCCGGCCAGGAGGCGTTGGCGGATGCGCTCGGACAGGCCGCGGTGGCGGGCCGGGGCCGGTGCCGCCGTGGCCACCGCCGGCGCCGCCACGGGCGGGCAGTGGGCACCCGAGCGCAGCTCGCCGACCAGGCGCTCGACCTCGTCGGGCGCGGGCCGCCGGTTGCGCAGGCGCCAGCGCACCGCGTTGACGTCGGCCATCTCGCGGACCGTCCCGGACACCTCGGCGGGGACCGGCTCTGCCGCCCAGTCGTCGACCCGCGTCGCGAGCGCGCCGACGAACCGCTCACCCGCCGCGGTCAGCTCGCCGGAGCCCAGCAGCGTACGGGCGGCGCGCGCGGTGAGCTCGCGCCAGTACGCGAACTCGAAGTCGGCGTGGGCCCGGTCGACGCCGGGCGAGTGCCGGTGCACGCGCCAGAAGTCCGTCACCCCCAGGTGCGCGAACGTGCCCTGCAGCAGGGCGGGCACGGGGCGCGGGTCGAGCCGCCAGGGCGCGTCGTGGCGCGCCTCGCCGTTCGTCACGCACAGCGGCACCAGGTCGTAGACCGCGCCCAGGGTCATGTGCTGCTGCTCGTGGATGAGCAGCAGGGCCATCGTCGCCGGGTCCGGCGGCACACACACCGCCACCATGCCGTACGCGAGCTGCGACGCCGCGCTGACCGCGCTGCGGTCGTCGGCCGCGACCACCGGCGCGACCGCGCGCATGGTGGCACCGATGATCCCGGCGTACGCGGGAAAGTCGCGGGTCAGGATGTCCCACGCGCCGGCCAGCGTCGCCGCGACGGTCCGCTGCGCGTCGGCGTCGAGCAGCCCCACGGGCGGCAGCCCGAAGCACGTCCGGTACGGGTCCTGGTCCTCGAGTTCCACCGCCCACGACGGGTCCGTGCCCAGCCGGAGCGTGGTCACGGGCGACCACCCGTCGCCGCCGATCCGCACGGTGGCGTCCACGCCGACCACCGTCGCACCGTTTGGGCCGCCGCGCACGACCGCCTCCCCCGCGCCGAGGCCGTGCGCCGTGCCGAGGCCGGGCAGGTGCACCGCGCCGTGCGGGGCCGCCAGGGGCAGGTCGAACGCCAGGCCGGCCCGGATCGCGGCGGCGGCCGCGATGTTGTCCAGGAACCGCAGGTGTCCGCCGGCGTCCCCGCCGGCCGGGGTGCGCAGGCACTCGATCGCCCACACGTTGACCAGCGGGCGCCCGAGCACCTGGTTGACGACGCCCGGTGCGCTCGCGTCGATGGCGCCGAGCAGGTCGAACGCGTCCGACACGGCGGCGTCCGTGGCCGCCCGGCGGACGGCGATCAGCAGCAGTCGCCGCTTGGACAGCTGGCCCATCCGCAGGAGGTCGAGCGTCGCCGCGTCCGGCGTCGTGGCGACGATCGCGTCGAGCTGCGCCGGCGAGAGCGTCAGGGGCGTGGCCGTCACCGGGCCCCCTGTCCGCTCACGGCGAGCCGGGCGTGCAGATCGGCGGTGACCCGCGCGCGGATGTGCGCGACGAGCAGGTACAGGTCGGCGCAGAAGACCGACGGTCGGGTGAAGCCCTCCCCGGCCGCGAAGCGGTGCGCGCGCAGGCCACCGCCGCAGACGGTGACGAGGTCGCAGGCCTTGCAGGTGGGGCCGAGCGAGGCCAGGCCGGCCCGGGCCGGCGAGACGGCGGGGTGGCCGACGACCTCGTCGATCGTGGCGGTGAAGACGCTCAGGCCGGTCGCGGCACCGTCGGGGCTGGTCGTCTTGAGCGCGTCGTTGCCCTCGTAGGCGCCGTCGCTCTCCACCACGATGGAGGCCGGGATGCCGGGGCCGATCGCCTCGGTGTCGCTGGCGCCGCCGAGGATCAGGTCGATGATCGAGGTGAACAGCCGGATGCCCGTCTCGCGGCGCGGCGCGTCGTACCACCGGTCGAAGATGGCGATGAGCCAGTCGCCGTACGGGGTGGGCTGGTCGGGCCCGGGGCCGCGGCCGGCGAGGCCCGGCGGCGGGAAGGTCCAGTTGCCGTGCGGCAGCAGCAGGTCGACCCGCGGCGGTCGGTGCGCCAGCAGGCTCTCGTAGGTGTCGATGGGGTCGTTGGCCACATCGACGGTGCACAGCAGCCCGCCGTAGATGGCGTGGTTCTCGGGGCGGGCCAGCCGGTCGATCCCGCGCACGACCTCGTCGTAGCTGCTGCGGCCGTTGGCGTAGCGCCGGTGACGGTCGTTCGCCGATCGATTGCCGTCTATACTTATGCCGACCCGCACGTCGTAGCGGCGGAACAGCCGCAGAAAGTCGTCGTCGAGCAGGATGCCGTTGGTCTGGATGCCGAAGGCGACGCGGACGGCCCCGCCCGCCGCCGCGCGGAAGGCGCGCAGCGCGTGCTCCACGCCGTCGACGCCGGCGAGCAGCGGCTCGCCGCCGTGCAGGACGATCCGGACGCGGTCGAGGCGGTGAGCGGTGGCGTGCTCGGCCATGCGGGCCGCGACCCGGTCGACCGTCGCCGCGGCCATCGTCACCGGCCGCGACCGCCAGTGCTGGTCGGCCGCTTCGTACATATAGCAGTGGTCACAGCTCAGGTTGCACCGTTCGTGGAGCTTGACAACCAGTTCGCTGATGGGACTGCCGCTGTATTCTTCGGCCGACCACTCCGCCATGAACGTCAGATGTGGGAGTTGAAGGCGGACACAGCGGCGTGCGCGTTTTCCCCCGCGGGCTCCGTCACCCGGCGCAACGCCTCGTCGAGCTGCTGATCACTGCCCCGATCCCAGAGTTCACGCAGAGTGTCGACGCTCATGTCGACCAGCCCGACCATGCCGCTCTCGGCGGGCCGCTCACGACTTTCCATGTCTGTACCTTCTCCTGTGTCGTTATATGTTGGGCTCCGCCAACCCAGATCGCGCCAGGCCACGTCGGGCCTGGCGCTCAATTGATCTTTGCCCTGCGGCATGGCGGGCGGCATGAGGATCTCACTATCTCCGGCTATTGTCCACGGTGGACCTTAAGCCACGCGTAGGCGTATTCAATAGCTGGCCGGGCCCGAAAAATCCGACTTTCGGCCCCACCAACGGACCCGACCTCCACCTCGTCCGTCTCGGCTTCAAACGCCTTGCCAAGATCGCCGAAGTCGACATCCGTCAGCTTGATTCCGGGGTATTCAATCCACTCGCGGCCGGTGCCCTTTTTTTGAACCGCGCAGTAATTCATCCGGCGCGGCGGGTCCGGCAACCGGTACTCCGCGAGATGGAAGGACGTGCATACGGCCATGCCCACGCCGAGGAGCAGGATCCGCGCGTCCGCCTCCTCCAACCGGGCCAGCGGCGAGTGCTCGCCGAGCGGCGAGGTCAACCGGTGGTCGGCCATCAGTTCCTCGGCGCGCGCCCCGACCGCGGCGAACGAGGTCTGCGGGTGGTCGCTGCGTCGCGCGCCCGGCCACGTCCTGACCTGCTCCGCGATAACCCCCATGCGGTGCGACGGCGTGATGGCGGGATCGAAGGCGGGCAGGTTCGCGCGGATGGCGGGCCAGTCCGCCTCATCGACCGCGGGATCCGACCACAGCGACGGGTCCCGGTTGTTGGCCGTCTGCGCGGGGACCACGAGGGTGCCATTCTCGCCCAGCACGTCCAGCAGCGCCTGCACCACCGCGACGGCACCGCCGCAGACCCAGCCGAGCGAACTCAGGGAGGTATGGGCCAGCACCGTATCGCCGGGTCGTACACCCAGGCGACGCAGATCCGCGCCGAGCGACTCCCTTGTCCGCACCATCTTTGCTTACCACTTACTGGGACGCGACGAAGACGCAACACGCATATCCGATCCCTTTTGGCCAAGAAACGCAGGACACAATCACCCACAGGCGGTACACGACGAGAGGAACGTACGTTCTACCGCCGGCGGTGCGGCGCGTTCTCCACGCGCGAACCAATCGTTAAGACTCAATGTCTACCCGAAAAGTGTTGAGCGCGTTTCACAGCGATGGCAAGTTAGCAATCCGGAAAGGACAGCGCTATCCCCGGGCGGGCGGTGTCACCTGTCCGGACGCGTCGCGCGGCATCGTTCGCGCGGCCGCGTCACTGAACGTAACCGGAACACGGCGTGAAACCTTGCCGCATCCGCGCTGGTAGCCGGCCCGACCGTACAGGTCGGCGCGGGTGGGGCGGCAGAAGGTGACCGGTACTCGCTATATTGCCGGCTCCACGTCCGTGATGATGGGAGCCACCCGTGTCCGAGGAGCCGCTACCCGCGGGCGAACCGTCCCCCCAGGACGAACCGACCGCCCCGGCGCCCGCGAAGAAGGCCGCCGCGAAGAAGGCCGCCGCGAGGAAGGCACCCGCCCGCAAGGCGACCCCCGCCGCCACGCCGAGCGACGCCCCGACGGCCGACGCCGCCGCCACGCCCACCGACGCTACCGCTGCCACCGATCCCAGCAGCGCCGCTGAGCCCGCCGCCACGCCCGCCAGGAAGGCCGCGCCGCGCAAGACCACGACCGCGAAGGCCACCCCCGCGAAGGCAACCGCCGCCAAGGCCACGCCTGCCAGGAAGGCGGCACCGACCAAGAAGACGGCGCCCGCGAAGAAGACCACCGCGGCGGTCGCCGCCGACGTGAGCGAATCCGTGGTCGAGGCGACGCCACCTG
>NZ_BAAALT010000149.1:0-56740 GCF_039528515.1 Luedemannella flava | reverse complement strand
CAGGTTGCGGTACGAGTTGATCGCCGCGATGTTCTGGTTGACCCGCAGGCCCATAGCAGTCACTCCTTGATATACATCGAGGGCACCGGTGCTTCCGTGCTCCGGCCCGCTGTACCAATCGGTGACGACGGGGCGCTGCTGACCCGAAGAACCTCAAGAAGTGGTCAAGCCGCGACGTTGGCGCTCGACTGGCCGGTGGCCGGCAGGCCGTTCAGGTCGGTCATCGCGAGCCGCGAGCGCAGGTCACCCTTCGCGGCGACCTCGGCGTAGTAACTGGCACGGCGACGCGCGACGCAGCCGTCCGGACGCTCGGGCGTGGCGACCATGTCCGGGTCGAGCTGCGTGTTCAGGCCGTCGCGGAGCAGGCCGAGCGCCTCCGCGCGCAGCTGGGAGACCCGCGATTCGGTGACCCCGAGCTCCTCGGCGATCTCGGCCATGGGGCGCTCCTCCAGGAAGTACCCACGCACGACCGTACGGAGCCGGTCCGGCAGCGCCTCGATGGCCTGGTGCAGGTAACCGATGCGCTCCCGGTGCAGGATGAGGTCCTCGGGGCCGGCGGTGGACTCGGTGACCATGTCCTCGGCGGTGCCGGCGGTAAAGCCCTGCAGGCTGAGCACGACGGCGCGCTGCACATCCTCGTCGACCGCGGCGACCTCGTCGACGGCGATGCCGAGCGTCTGGGCGACCTCGGCGTTGGTGGGAACCCTGCCCATCGCCGAGGTGAGCTCCTGGCGGATAGTCTCGGTCTGACGGGCCCGCTGGCGCACCGACCGGCTCGCCCAGTCCAGACCGCGCAGCTCGTCTAGCAGGCCACCGCGGATGCGCATGCCGGCGAAGCGCTGGAACGGGATCCCCCGCTCCGGGTCGTAGGCCCGAGCGGCGGAAACCAGGGCGGCCAGCCCCGCCGAGGTCAGGTCGTCGCGGTTGACGTGTGCGGGCACTCTGCCGAGAAGCTCGCGGACAAGGTGACCAACCAGGGGAACGTGCTCCCGAACGAGATCTTCTAGGGCACGGTCGGTGGAGACAGCGGGCATTACCGGGGGGACCCTCCGAGCGGCACCGTGGGGGCGCGGTGCATCCGACGAACACGAATTACTTTCGGGTGCGTTGGGTGCACGGCCAGTTGCGCTCGGTTGCTATCCGGGTGCGGGTACTCGCTACCGGCCGGAAACCTCAGATGCCCGGCCCGCCTGCCGACCGGAACTGTCGACGAGAAGTGCGCAGTGCAGCGCACGCAAACCCCGAAGGAGGTGAACGGTGAGCCTGTACGAGTTGTCCACCATTCTCTGGCGTACCCGAGAACTGCTCGAGCTGCTCCTGTTCAAGCTGGAGGAGGAGCAGCTGCTGCTCGCCGCGGGCCCGTCCCGCTGGTTAGCGCACGCTACGCGTGAGGTTGAGGTCGTTCTGGAAGAGCTGCGCGCGGGCGAGGTCGCCCGGTCCGCGCACTCGCAGGCCGTCGCGCTCGCGCTGCAGCTGCCGCCGGACGCCAGCCTGGCCCAGATCGCCGACGCTGCCCCCGAACCGTGGAACGACCTCCTGCTCGACCACCGCCGCGCGTTCCTCACCCTCACCGGTGAGATCACCGCGCTCGCCGCGACGAACCGCGAGATGCTCTCCGCCGGCCAGCGGGCCGCGCGCGAGGCGCTGCTCGTGGTCGCCGGCACCGTGGAGACCTACAGCCCTCAGGGGCGTACCGTCGCCGGCGCCCGCCGTCCCAGCCTGATCGACGAGGCACTGTAATGACCAGCACCTTCAGCGGCCTGTCCACCGCCCTGAGCGCGCTCTACGCGCAGCGTCGGGGCCTGGACGTGACCGGCCAGAACATCGCCAACGCCAACACCGAGGGCTATTCGCGCCAGCGCGTCGACATGCGCGCCATCGCGTCCCAGCAGGTGCCCGCCGTCCACGCCGTATGGAGTGGCGCCGGCGCGGGCGTGGACGTCACGGCGATCAGCCGGGCGCGCGACGCCTTCCTCGAGGCCCGGGGCCGGGCCGAGCACGCCCAGGGCGCGTACCTCGACGTGCAGAAGCAGGTGTTCGGCAGCGTGGAGTCGATCTTCACCGAGCCCAGCGACACGGCCCTGCAGTCGCAGTTCGACGACTACTGGGCCGCGTGGCACGACGTCGCGAACAACCCGGGCCTGCTCGCCGCGCGCAACCAGCTGCTGGAGCGCGGCCGGGTGGTCACCGACGGTCTGAGCCGGGCGTTCGACCAGCTCGGCGCCGAGTTCACGATCAGCCGCAGCCAGCTCGAGGCGTTCGCGACCGACATCAACACCACGACGAAGACGATCGCCGAGCTCAACCAGTCGATCAACCGGGCCCAGGCCGCCGGCCTGCCGGTGAACGAGCTGGCCGACCAGCGCGACCTGCAGCTCATGCACCTCGCCGAGGTGGCCGGCACGACGGCGATCGCCCGCCCGGACGGCACCATGGACGTGCTGCTCGGCGGCTCGACACTGGTCAGCGGATCCAGCTCGCGGGAGCTCAAGGTCGGCGGCGGCACCCGCCTGGAGGACCTCGTCACCGACCCGACCGGGCAGCGCGTGTCGCTGCAGTGGGCCGACAACGGCCGGACGGCCACGGCCACGGACGGCAGGGTCGCCGCCCACCTGCAGTCGCTCAACACGATCCTGCCGGACTACGCCAACCAGTTGGACGCCATCGCGGCCTCCCTCGCGTCGTCGGTCAACCTCGCCCACGGGCAGGGCCACGACCTCAACGGCAACCCGGGCACCGCCTTCTTCACGGGCACCACCGCGAGCACCATCAAGGTCGCCATCGACGACCCGATGCTGGTCGCCGCGTCGTCCCAGGCGGGCGCCCCCAACCTCGACGCCGGCAACGCCGACGCCCTGGCCGCCCTGGGTCAGAAGACCGACGGCGCCGACTCGGCCTACCGCCGGCTCGTGGCCGGCCTGGGCGTGCAGTCGCAGAGCGCGGCCCGCCGCGCCGAGATCCAGGCCGCCGTGGAGACCGAGATCGACGTTGCGCGCAGCTCGCAGTCGGGTGTGAACCTCGACGAGGAGATGACCAACCTGCTGGCCTACCAGCGGGCGTACGAGGCCGCGTCGCGCGTGTTCAACAGCATCGACGAGACCCTCGACACCCTCATCAACCGGACCGGCTGAGCGAAGGACTAACGATCATGCAGAACCGCATTACCGAGAGCTCGATCTCGGCCCGCGTGCTGTCCGGCCTGCAGGCCAACCTGAACAAGATGGGCCGGCTGCAGGAGCAGCTCTCCAGCGGCAAGCTCATCGCGCGCCCGTCGGACTCCCCGACCGGTACGGTCGCCGCGATGCGCCTGCGCACGGACATCCGCACGGCCGAGCAGTACGCCCGCAACATCGACGACGGCCTCGGCTGGCTGTCGACGGCGGACCAGACGCTCACCGGCACCCTCCCGCAGCTCAACCGGGTCCGCGACCTGGTCCTGCAGGGCAAGTCGACCGGCGCCGCCAACACCGTCGACTCGCGCGAGGCGCTGGCCACCGAGGTGGAGCAGATCCGCGACTCGTTGATCAACCTCGCCAACACCCGGTACCTGGACCGGCCGATCTTCGGCGGCACGACCACGGGCACCGTCGCGTTCGACGCCAGCAGCCCGTACGACTTCACCGGCACGCCGGGCGTGGTTGAGCGGCGGATCGGCGACAACGCCAAGGTGCAGGTGAACCTCGACGCGACCGAGGTCTTCGGCGCGAACGGCAACAACATGTTCACCATGCTCACCGATATCGCGGACAAGCTGCGCACGGCTCCGGAGAGCCTGAGCTCGAGCCTGGACGCTCTCGACAACACGCGGACCACCATCACCACGCAGCTCGCGGAGGTCGGCGCCCGGTACAACCGGTTGACGACCATGCGGGACACCGGGGCTGAGCGTATTATTACGCTGAAGTCGCAGTTGTCCGACTTTGAGGACATCGACCTGCCCAACACGATCATGGAAGTCCAACTGCAGCAGACGGCGTACCAGGCGGCACTCGCCGCCACCGCCAAGGTGGTGCAGACCTCCCTGGTCGACTTCCTGCGGTGACCAACAGTTCGGTGAGGAGCACCACCATCTCCGAGGAAACCACCACGACGCTGCCGGTGATCGAGTTCGTGACCCCGCTGCCGGGATTCCCCCGGCACCGGAGTTTCATGCTCGTCCGGCTCGACGACGACGGCCTGCTCTACGAGCTGGCCAGCGTCGACGATCCGGAGCTGCGCTTCGTGGTGGTGCCTCCCGCGCCGTTCTTCCCCGAGTACACCCCGGAGGTATCCGAGGAGTCGCTCGAGCTGCTCGGGATCACGGCGGCGGAGGTCGACCAGCTCCTGACGCTGCTCGTGGTGACGGTCGGGTCGACCCCGTCGCGCACCACGGCGAACCTGCTCGCCCCGATCCTCATCGACCCCGTGCGGCTACGGGCCCTGCAGGTCATCCTCGCCGGCACGGACAATCCGGTGCGCGCGCCACTGCGGTCCGCGGCGTAGGGTCGCGGACATGCTCGTCCTGACCCGCCGCCCCGGCGAGAGCATCATGGTCGGCGACGATGTGGTGATCACCGTGCTGGAGGTGCGCGGCGACGTGGTCCGCGTGGGCATCGCCGCGCCCCGCAGCGTCCAGGTGCACCGCGAGGAGATCTACCGCGAGCTGCAGGCGGCCAACCGGGAGGCCGCCTCCCCCAGCAAGGCCGCCGTGGACAGCCTGTCCCAGCTCCTACGCCCCTAGCGGGAACGTGCCGCGCCGCCACTGCCAGTGGCGGCCGGCCTTCAGGTGGTCGACGACCGCGCGCTCGAGCACGGTGCGACGCGGCAACTGGTCGAGCGGCGTGGTCAGGCTGCGGAACGTGAACCGCAGGACCTCGACGTCACAGTCGATCCCTTCCGGCTGCTCGTAGGGCTCCAGCTCGAACCTCCGCTGGAACCGGACGATGTTGCTGTCCTCGGGCAGGTACTCCCGCAGCTGCGGGTCGAGCAGCCACGAGCCGCACGCGAACGCCGTGTAGCGCTCGTCGGGAAAGTGGCGCGGGAAGAACGCGCGGGCCGCGTCGAGCGACGCGTCGATCGCCTCCGGGGTCAACGGCCCCGACTCGGGGATGTGCAGGCCGATCTCGGTGCCGTCACCGCGGTGGTGCTGCAGCCGGCCCAGCTCGTAGAGGCCGCCGCGCGCGTGCAGCGTCAGCCAGGCCTGCATGACGGGCCAGCCCTCGCCGCGCATCCGCCGGTCGATCGCGAGATTGCGGCCCAGGTCCGCGAGGGTCATCCAGGACACCTCGTCGGTCACGCCGTGGTCGCGGTGATACTCCCTGACGACGTCGGTCAGGGCCAGGTAGGCGTACACGTAGAGATGCCGCCAGGCGGGGCCCCGGTCACGCGGCAGCTCCGGACCGGGCGCCAGCCAGCCGTGGCCCCCGAGGTCGGCGCGGACCAGGGCGATCGAGCGGTCGAGCAGCCAGCGCAGCTCCGGGGTCCACAGCGGGGAGTCGGGGTCCGGCCAGCCCGCCATGATCTCGGCGGCGTCGTCCGGCCGCACCGCGAGCCGGTCGAGGATCGCGGGCGCGTCGGCCCTGGCGGGCAGCGGAGCCGACGGCCGGTCGCCGGCGAGCCGGTGCACCCGGTCGACGTCCTCGACAGGCACCCCGAGCCGGGCGGCGACGTCGGCTGGATCCACGCCGACGACCCTACCGGACCCGGGGGCGCACAACCATGATCCGCTAGCCCTGCTGCCGACGCACGATCTCGGCGATCCAGATCGGCGCGAACGGGGACGTGCAGTTCGGCGGCGTCGGGTAGTCCTTGAGGACCTCCAGCCGCTCGCCGATGTCGATCGCCCGGGGACGCAGCCCGACGTGGTCGATGCCGATCTGGGCCAGGCAGTGGTTCATCGCCCACTGCAGCCGGTCCGGGGCGTCCTTCATCTCCGCCTCGATGGTGTCGAGGAGCCCGTCGAGGTCGAGTCCCTCGGGCTTTTTCGCGACGCGTTCGGTGGTCAGCGCCCAGCCGGCGCTCGCGATCACCGGATCCGGGTCGGCGAACCAGGCCACGCGCAGCTCCTCCGCGTGCGGGCTCTTCTTCACCACGTAGTTCACGAGCCAGTCGTGCACCTTCGGGGTGCGCGACGCGCGCAGCATGGCGTCCAACTCGGCCCGGTCGAACGCCCTGGGGCGGCAGATCAGCAGCGCCAGCAGCCGTGCCGCGCTGTCGTCGGTGTCCCACAGCTCGCGGGCGAGGTCCTGCTGCGTCTTCAGCCGCTTCGCGATCGCGCGCAACTGGCCGAGGTTCACCCCGTGGTCGTCGCCGTGCTTCTCGTTCACCGCGCGCATCTTCGGGTCCTCGAGCGCCGCCAGCTCGGCGAGCAGTCCGGTCACCGTGGTATCAGCCACCTCAACCTCCTACGGCGCGTGGAACAGTCGGTCGGCCGTGGCCCGGGCCCGCCGGGTCACGCGCAGGTACTCGTCGAGGAACTCCCCCGGGTCCGAGCCCGCCGGCCGGCCCAGCACCCGGGCCACGGCGGCCAGCTCGGCGCCCTGCCGCGGCAGCTGGTCGGTCGGCCGTCCCCGGACCAGCATGAGGGCGTTGCGCACCCGGGTCGCCAGGGTCCACGCCGAGCTCAGGGCCACCTCGTCCGCCTCGGACACCAGCTCCGCCAGCCGGGCCGCCGCGAGAGCCTGGAGAGTACGGGTGCTCCGCAGGCCCGGCACCGAGTGCCCGTACCGCAGTTGCAGGAGCTGGACCGTCCACTCGATGTCGGCGAGGCCGCCCCGGCCCAGTTTCGCGTGCGTGGCCGGGTCGGCGCCGCGCGGCAGCCGCTCGGTGTCCACCCGCGCCTTGATCCGGCGGATCTCCACGATCTGCTCGTGGCTGAGGCCGGCGTCCGGGAAGCGCACGCGGTCGGCCAGCGCCAGGAACCGGGCGCCCAGCTCCTCGTCGCCGCAGACGAACCGGGCCCGCAGCAGGGCCTGCGCCTCCCATACGCGCGACCACTTGGCGTAGTACCGCTCGTACGCGGCCATGCTGCGCACCAGCGGCCCCTGCCGCCCCTCGGGCCGCAGGTCCGCGTCGATGCCCAGCGGCGGCTCGGGCGCCGGGGCGGACAGCAGCCGGCGCAGCTCCTCGGCGATGGCCAGGGCATGGCCGCTCGCGGCGTCCTCCGCCATGCCCGGCAGCGGCTCGTAGACGAACAGCACGTCGGCGTCGGAGGGGTAGCTCATCTCGGCCCCGCCGAGGCGCCCCATGCCGATGATCGCGAAGGGTAGGTCGGAGGCTCGTACCCTGGATTTGGTGGCCCGCAGCGCGGCCGCGAGCGTGGCGTCGGTGACGTCGGCGAGCGCCTGACCCACCTCGGCGGCGTCGAGCCGCACCGTGGACAGCGGCGCGCCGTTGGGCGGCGCGCCCGCCGCGAGGCCGCCGAGGATGTCCGCGCAGGCGATACGGAACAGCTCGCGGCGACGCAGGGCGCGCACCGCGCTGACCGACGCGCCCGCGCCGAAGTGCCGGTCGGCGGCGGCGAAGAAGCCGTCCAGCAGCGACTCGCGGGTCCGCGCGGCCAGCTCGCCGTCGTCGGCCAGCAACCGTAGCGCCTCCGGGTCGCGCACCAGCAGCTCGGTGATGTAGCGCGACAGGCTCAGCAGCCGGGCCAGGCGCAGCGCCACCGGGCCGCCGTCGCGCATCAGCCGCAGGTACCACGGCGTGCCGCGCAGCGTGTCGGAGACCTGCCGGTAGGCGAGCAGGCCCCGGTCGGGCTCGGGCGCGTCGGCGAACTCGCTCAGCAGCACCGGCAGCAGCGTGCGCTGGATCGCCGCGTAGCGGGACACGCCGCCGGTGAGCGCCTCCAGGTGGCGCAGCGCGCCGGACGGGTCGGCGAAGCCGAGCACCTCCAGCCGCGCGCCGGCCTCCGTGGGGGTCAGCCGCAGATCCTCGTTGGGGACCCGGGCCACCGCCTCCAGCAGCGGCCGGTAGACCAGCTTGGAGTGCAGCCGGCGTACCTCCTGCGCGTGGGTGACCCACGCGGTGCGGAACTGCTCGACGGCGTCGGCGTGCGGGTCGGTGCGGTAGCCCAGCGCGTGCGCGAGCCAGCGCAGCGCCTCCGGATCGGTCGGCACGGTGTGCGTGCGCTGCAGGCGTTGCAGCTGCAGGCGGTGCTCGACGGTGCGCAGGAACCGGTAACCCTCGACCAGGGCGTCGCCGTCGGCCCGGCCGACGTACCCGCCGCCGGTCAGCGCGCGCAGCGCGTCCAACGTGGACGGTGAGCGCAGCGACTCGTCGGCCCGGCCGTGCACCAGCTGCAGCAGCTGCACCGCGAACTCGATGTCGCGCAGCCCGCCCGGGCCGCGCTTGATCTCCCGGTCGAGCTCCTTGCGGGGTACGTTCTCGATGATGCGCCGGCGCATGGCGCGCACGTCCTCGACCACGTCGGGACGCTCGGCGGCCCGCCACACCAACGGTTGCAGCGCCTCGAGCCATTCGGCGCCCAGCGCCAGGTCACCGGCGGCCGGGCGGGCCTTGAGCAGGGCCTGGAACTCCCAGGTGCGCGCCCACCGCTTGTAGTACGCCACGTGCGAGGCGAGCGTGCGCACCAGCGGGCCGCGGCTGCCCTCGGGCCGCAGGTTCGCGTCGACCTGCCAGGCCACCTGACCGCAGATCACCATGAGCCGGCTCGCGATCGCCTGGCCCGCGCTGAGGTCGTCGTCGCCGGCCACGACGAAGATCACGTCAACGTCGCTGACGTAGTTCAGCTCGCGGCCGCCGCACTTGCCCATGGTCACCACGGCCAGTCGCGGCGCCCGGCCACCACGCTCCGACACCGCCAGCAGGTACGCGGCGCGCAACGTCGCGTCGGCGAGCGTGGAGAGCCGGGCCATGGACTGTTCCAGGTCGGCCGCGCCGGTCAGGTCGGCGCCGGCGATGCGCAGCACCGCGCCCCGGTACGCCCGCCGCAGCGCGGCCGGCGAGTCGATGGCGGACCCGGCGAACGGGTCGCTGTCCAGCGTCCGGTCCGGCGCGGCGACCAGGCCGAGCTCGCCGGGGTTGGCGACGAGGTCGTCGCCCAGCGCCGTGGACGCCCCGAGAACGGCCGTGACGCGCCGGCGCAGCCGCTCGTCCGCGCGCAGCGCCTCGACGGGCGGGGCCAGCCCCAGCCGGGTGGTCATCTCGGCCAGCCGGACCAGCTGGCGCAGCGCCAGGTCGGGGTCGGCAGCCGCGCCCAACGCGGTCAGCACGTCGCCGGCCGCGGCGTCGACGGGCCGCTGCTCCGCCTCGTCCCAGAGCCCGAGCCCGCCGCTGGCCAGCGACCGGGCGGCGAGAACGGCATCGGCGAAGCCGTACCGGGCCAGCCGGCCAGTGGCGCTGGTGGGTCGAGTCACGTTCAGTGGCCCAGCAGCGGCAGCGGCCGGCCGGTCACCGAGGCGCCGGCCAGCTCCCCACGAACCACCGCGGCGAACCGTTCCGCGAACGGGCGCCAGGCCTCCTCCAGGTCGACCATGGCCGCCTCGGTGCGGTCCAGCAGCCCCTCCGGGTCGATGCGGCACTCCTTCAACAGCCCGATCGAGTCCAGGGCCCAGGAGGCCACCATCTGGGTGTCGCACTCGATGTGGAACTGCACGCCCCATGCCTTGTCGCCCAGCCGGAACGCCTGGTTCGCGTAGTTCGTCGAGGCCGCCAGCAGCGTCGCCCCGACGGGCAGCGCGACGATCTCGTCGGTGTGCCACTGAAGCACGTCCATGAGCATCGGCGTGCTCGCGAAGAGCGGGTCGTCGTCGGCCTTGTCCCGCTTGGCGACGAGTCGCGGCCCGATCTCGGGGCCGGCCGCCGCGGGCTCCACCACCCCGCCGTGCGCCTGGGCGAGCAACTGCGCGCCGAGGCAGACCGCGAGCGTCGGCACGCTGTGCCGGACCGCCTTGCGCAGCAGCGACTCCAGCGCCGGGAACCACGCCGCGGCGGGGTCGGCGTCCGGGTCGTCGTAGGCGCTCTGCTCGCCGCCGAGCACCACCAGGCCGGCGACGCCGTCGAGGTCGGCCGGCAGCGGGTCGCCGGCGTGCGGGCGTACCACCGAGAGGGTGAGGCCCGCGGCCGTGAGCCAGTCGCCCAGCCGCCGCACGTCGTCGGTCGGGTCGTTCTCGATCACCAGAGTCAGGCCGGTCATGGTGCAAAGGCTATCGAGATTAAGCTTCGGCGCCATGGCCGACCTCACGACCGCCGTCCGGCCGGCCGCTCTGCGTCCGGGTGACCGGGTCATGCTCGTCTCACCCTCCGGACCGACGCGGCCGGAGCGGGTGGCGCGGGGCGTCGAGTTGCTCACCGAATGGGGCCTGTCGGTCGCCGTCGCACCGAATGTCTACGCCCGGTCCGGCTACCTCGCCGGCTCCGACGCCGAGCGGCTGGCGGACCTGATGACCGCCCTCGGCGACCCCGAGGTGCGCGGCGTGGTCTGCACCCGGGGCGGCTACGGCGCGCAGCGCATCGTCGACGGCATCGACATGGCGGCGGTCCGCGCCGACCCCAAGATCGTCGTCGGCTTCTCCGACATCACCGCGCTCCAGCTCGCCCTCTGGCGCGGCGCGCGGCTGGCCAGCGTCCACGGCCCCGGCGCCGCCTGGCTGGAGGAACGCACGGGCCCCGACTCCGTCGCCGCCCTGCGCCACGCGCTCATGGACCCGACTCCCGTGGAGATCTCCGCGCGCCCCGACGAGGAGACTTCGGGGGTACGCGTTCCCGGCGCGCCGGTCACCGGTCCCCTGCTCGGCGGCAACCTGTGCCTGCTGACGGCGTCGCTCGGCACCCCCGACTTCCCGGACCTGTCCGGCGCGATCCTGTTGGTCGAGGACGTGGCCGAGCCGCCGTACAAGGTCGACCGGATGCTCACCCACCTGCGCCGCGCCGGCGTGCTGGACGGCGTGGCGGGCGTGGCGGTCGGCCAGTTCACCGACTGCGCCGACGACTGGTCCACCACGATCGTCGACTGCCTGCTCGATCGGCTGTCCCCGCTGGGCGTCCCGGTCCTGGGCGGCCTCCCGATCGGCCACGGCCGCGACCAGATCGCCGTCCCCTTCGGCACGCCGGCAACCCTGGACACGACGACGGCGACCCTGACGGTCACCCCCGCCATCCACTGACGCCGCTGGCCGTCCTGGTCCGGAGATCGTTGTCTCCGGTACGAACGTGCGGTCCAATCACCGCCTGTCCCAGCAAGCCGACGTTTGGACCGCGAGGCAGGTAATTTCGCGCTGAGTTCCAGGCGTAACGGTCCAAACGCTGGCAGGTCCTGTGGGTCAGCCCTTAGCGGGTGGCGGTGTAGACGGCGAAGGTGGGGTTGGACAGGAGGGGGGTCCAGTAGGCGGCGCCCTTCTCGGCGATCAGGTCGTCGGTGATCGTCGTCGGCACGCGGCGGACGTCGGTGAGGCCGGCGCGGTCGAGGGCCGACTCGATGGCGCCGGGCGGCCAGGTGAAGCCCTCGAAGTCGATCGGCGGGTCGCCGGGGATGTGCACCGCGTACCCCTGGCGGCCGAGGGACTCGGCCGTCCTCGTCGCCGAGATGCCGTACGCCGGCAGGATGTCGAGGCCGTCCCAGTCGATCTCCGGGTTGGGGACGAGGACGACGAACGTGCCGCCCGGCGCCAGGTTGGCGACCAGCTTGCCGAGCATGAAGTCGAGCGCCTCGACGCCCGGCGCGTAGCCGAGCAGCCACACGGCGGTCACCACGTCGAACGATCCGAGGACGGGCAGCTCGCCCCGTCCACTATAGACACGGTGGATCACCGGGGCACTGGCCCGTTCGTGCCGGAGATGACCGTCGCGTAGAGGTCCTCGGACGTGGCCGTCGCCGCGCGCAGGCCGGCGCGCGCCATGATGCCGACGGCGGTCGCCGCCTGGCGCTCGCTGGACTCCACGAACAGGTGCCCGCCCGGCGCCAGCCACAAGGACACGTCGTCGGCCACCCGCCGCAGCACGTCGAGCCCGTCGTCGCCGCCGTCGAGGGCCACCCGCGGCTCGTGGTCGCGCGCCTCCGGCGGCATCAGGGCCACCTCGTCGCTGGGTACGTACGGCACGTTGGCGACGAGCACGTCGACCCGCCCGCGCAGCGTCGCCGGGAGCGCGCCGAACAGGTCACCCTCATAGACGCCGGCCGCGACGCCGGCCAGGTTGCGCCGCGCGCACCGCACGGACGCCGGGTCGACGTCGGCGGCGTGCAGTTGGACGCCGGCCACCATTGTCGCGAGCGCGGCGCCGATCGCCCCCGAGCCGCAGCACAGGTCCACCACCACGGCGCCCGGCCGCGTCACGGACGCCGCCCGCTCGACGAGGAAGGCGGTGCGCTGCCGGGGCACGAACACGCCGGGAGCGACCGCGACGCGCAGCCCTCGGAACTCCGCCCAGCCCACGACGTGCTCCAGCGGCTCGCCGGCAACCCGCCGGGCGGCCATGGCGGCGAGGTCCGCCCCACTGGACGCGGCGGCCACCAGCAGCGCGGCCTCCTCCTCGGCGAACACGCAGCCGGCCGCCCGCAACACGGCGACCAGGTCGGACAGGGTTTCGGATGACGGTGACACCGCCGCCAACGCTACTCCAGCCGTAAGGTGGCGGCATGACCGAGCGGAGCGAGGTGGCGGCATGACCGCGTCAGTTGACCCGCGGGTGCTGCACGACCAGTATGCCGAGCCGTCGCGGCTGTCGGCCCGGCAGGCGGTGTGGCAGTTCCGCACGGGACCGTCGCTCCTCGACGCGATCCTCGACCGCGCGGCTCCTCGCCCGGGGGCGACGGTCGCCGACGTCGGCTGCGGTAACGGCCGGTTCCTCGCCGACCTGCGCCGCCGGGGCCACACCGGGCCGCTGCTCGGCCTGGACCACTCGGCGGGCATGGCCCGCGCCTCGGCGGCGTACGCGTCGACGGCGGTCGCCGACGCCCAGGCGCTGCCACTGCGCGACGACAGCGTCGACGTGGCGTTGTGCCTGCACATGCTCTACCACGTGCCGGACATCGGCCGGGCCGTCGCCGAGCTGCGCCGCGTCGTCCGCCCCGGCGGGACGGTGGTCGTGGCGACCAACGGCGACGGGCACGCCGACGAGATCCGGCTGATCCTCGCCGAAGCGGTCCGCGCCGTGGTCGGCGTCGACGCGACCCTCGAGTGGTCGAACACCCGCTTCAACACCGGACACGCCCGCGCGGCGCTCGCGGGGGCGTTCGATGAGGTGGACGTGCACGAGCACGTCGGCACGTCCGTCGTCCCGGACGAGGCGCTCATCCGGGGCTACGCGGCGAGCTGGCCGCCGGAGGCGGTGGGCCTGACCGCCGGGCCGACCTGGTCGGCGGTGCTGGCCGAGACGGAACGCGCCGTCGCGGCCCACTTCGCCGACCGCCCGACGTTCGACCTCACCAGCCGCGCGTCCGTGCTGACCTGCCGCTAGGTCAGCCGGTGGCGCGGTGCCGCCAGGCGTGGTGCAGCGCCTCGATGGCCGCGTTGATCGCGGGTCGGGCGCCGGACGCGGTCCGCCAGGCGACCCCGACCCGCCGCGTCGGCACCGGCTCGACCGGCACGACGGCGACGCCGGCCGGCAGGCTGGTGCGCGCGAGCCGCGGGATGACGGCCACACCCAGCCCGGCCGCGATGAGCGTCAGTTGCGTCTCGAACTCGTCGACGTGGAACGCCGGCCACACGTCGGGCATAACCCGGGTGAACCAGTCGTGGCAGATGGAGCCGGGCGTCGACGCGACCCACCGCTGTCCCACCACGTCGGTCAGCCGCACCGGCCCGCCGCCCGCGAGCGGGTGACCCACGGGCACCACGAGGTCGGCGACGTCCGGGCCCAGTTCCGACTGCGAAACACCGGCCGGCAGCGAAATCCGGGCCTCCGGCCACTCGTCGATCACCGCCACGTCGGCTTCGCCGCGCGCCACGAGGTCCAGGCTGATCGCGTTGCCGCACTCCCGCAGCGCCGGCTCCAGCCCGGGGTGCTCGCCGAGCAGCCGCGACAGGGCGACGGGCGCGAGGCTGCGGCACGCGGTCGGGAACGCGGCGATGACGAGCCGCCCGGTGACGGTGTCGTGGTGCGCGGCGAGCGCGGCCTCGGCCTCCTCCACGGCGGCGAGGACGTTGGCCGCGTGCCGCACGAGCACCCGGCCCGCCTCGGTGAGCCGCAGCCCGCGCCCGTCCTTCTCGAGCAACGCGCTGCCTGTCTCGCGCTCCAGCTTGGCGAGGTGCTGCGAGACGGCCGACGGGGTGAGGTAGAGCGCCCGGGCGGCGCCGGTCACGGTGCCGTACGTGGCGACGGCGTGCAGCGCGCGCAACCGGGCGAGGTCAATCATGCAGCGACGCTACATCGTCCGTAAAGAACAACGCGCTGGTGCTTAACGATCGCCGGTCACACAGTGACGGCATGAACGAGCGAAGCGAGCGAATCATCAGCGTCGGCATGAGACCAAGGCACATCGCCCTCGCCGTCGCGGTCGCCGCCGCGTGGGGATTCAACTTCGTCATCATCGACGTCGGTCTGGACGAGTTCCCGCCGCTGCTGTTCTCCGCGCTGCGGTTCGCGCTCGCCGCGTTCCCGGCCGTGCTGCTCGTGGGGTCGCCTGGGGTGCCGTGGCGGTGGGTGTTCGCCGTCGGGGCATCGCTCGCGGTGACGAAGTTCTCGCTGCTCTTCCTCGGCATCGACGCGGGCATGCCGGCCGGGCTGTCGTCCGTGGTCCTGCAGAGTCAGGCGATCTTCACCGTGCTCTTCGCCGTACTCCTGCTGGGGGAACGGCCGACGCGGCGGCAGGTCGCGGGGCTCGGGGTGGCCACCGCGGGCATCGCGGTGGTCGCGGTCCGGTTGGGGCCCGACCGGCCGGCGGGGGCGTTCGCCATGGTGCTGGGCGCGGCGGTGTGCTGGGGCGTGGCCAACGTCGCGATGCGCCGCGCGGCGCCGCCGGACACGCTGGCGTTCATGGTCTGGGTCAGCGCCACCGCACCCCTGCCGTTGCTGGCGTTGTCGCTGCTCACCGAGGGTCCGGCCGCGGACCTGGCGGCGCTGCGCGGCATCGACTGGACCGGCGCGGGCGCGCTGCTCTACATCGCGGGGATCTCCACGCTCGCCGGGTTCGCGGCGTGGGGCGCGCTGATCCGCCGCTACGGCGCCTCGGCGGTCGCGCCGTTCTCCATGTTCGTGCCGTTCTTCGGGGTGGCGTCGACCGCGCTGTTGCTCGGCGAACCGGTCCACGCCACCGATGTCGTGGGCGGCCTGCTGGTCGTGGGCGGCGTGCTGGCCGGGGCGGTGCGGCTCCGCGTAACAAAACCAGAACTTCAACCGCAATGAGTACGGATATGCTGTCGCGATGTTGATCCTGGTCGCGCGGCGCACCCGCTGATGCCCGCCGACCCGAGGCTGGTCCACGCCCGCAACTTCGCCGAGATCGGCCGCAACGCCGACGCCGAGCGGCTGCTGCGGGAGGTGCTCGCCGCCCGACCCGCCGACGCGCACACGCTCGCCCTGCTGTCCTATGTGCTGCGTCAGCTCGGCCGCTACCGCGAGGCCCGGCGGGTCGCCGACGAGGCCATCGCCATCGCGCCGGACGACCCCGAGCCGCACCTGCAGCGCGGCGAGGCCCTGCTCGAGCTGGGCCGCTTCCGGCACGCGCTGGACTCGGCCCGGGAGGCGGTGCGCCTCGCGCCGCAGCGCCCGCGCGAGCAGTTGCTGCTCGCCCGGGCGCTGTCCGACCGCGACCAGCACGACGAGGCCCGCCGCGTCGCGGAGTCCGCCATCGCGTTGGACCCGCGGCACGCCCAGGGCCACTTCGTGCTGGCCGGCGTGGAGTGGAACGCGCGCCGCCTGGCCGAGGCCGAACGCGCCGCGCGACGTGGGCTGGAGCTGTCCCCCACCAACGCGCAGGGCCGCTGGCTGCTCGCGATGATCGACGCGAAGCGGTGGCGCGTGCGGCGCTCGGTGCGCGCCCTCACCGAGGTCGCCGGCGAGCAACCGACCGAGCGCCCCGGCTACCTGCTGTGGCCGCTGGAGGCCGGCGCGTTCGGGCTGCGCTGGTGGCTGGCGCCGGCCGCCCTGCTCGTGCTGATCGCCACGAACGTCGGGATGCCGTCCGTGCTTGTCGGGGCGCGGATCGGCGGCACGGTCATCGTGCTCGCGGCCACCGCCATGGTCCTCCGGATCTTCGCGGCTGCCGGTCCGGCGCCGTGGCACGCCTTACGGACGGTGTCGCGGTGGCGACGCCGCGCGATCGTCAGCGGCCTGGCGTGCACCGGGCTGACCGTCGTGTGTCTCGCCACGTTCGCAGCAGTCGCGCCCCGGTGGCCGGTCGTGACCCTCGCCGTCGTCGCCGCGGCCGGACTGTGGCCCGCGAAGCTCGTCGACTACTGGGGCCGGCTGGACGACGAGCCCGAGATCCGCGCCGCGTTCGGCGCCGACCTACGCGACTGGGTCGCCGAACTGCGCCGGTGGTGGCGTCAGACCCGGGCCAGCCTGCGCGACGCCTGGCACGACACGGACACCACGCCCCGCGACGACCAGGTCACCAGGGCACCCGGCGCCGGGGTCGAGCAGCATAATGGCCCAGCATGAGCGATCCCCTCATCGACAGCATCGGCCAGGCGGTCGAGGCGCGCCCCGATGACCTGCCGTTGCGCCTGCACCTGGCCGAACTGCTCCTGGCGGCCGGACGCAACGCGGAGGCGGTGGCGCATCTGGGCGTGGCGCTCCAGCACGACCCGCGCCATCCGCAGGCCGTCGCGCTCATGACCCGGGCCCTGAGCTCGGCCGTGACCCCGGCCGCCGAGCCTCCCAAGGCCGCCGAGGTCGACTGGGCGTCGCTCGAGACGCAGTTCGCCGACGCCGTTCCGCCCCGGTTCGTCTCCGCCGGGTCGACGCCCGACCCGGTGGCCGGGGACGAGGACCGGATCGTCGACGTCGAGACCTCCGGTGTCCGGCTCGCCGACGTGGGCGGCATGGACGCCGTGAAGCGCCGGCTCGAGCTTGCCTTCCTCGCCCCGCTGCGGGACGAGAAGCTGCGCGCGATGTTCGGCAAGAGCCTGCGCGGCGGCCTGCTGCTCTACGGCCCGCCCGGCTGCGGCAAGACGTTCCTGGCCCGCGCGGTGGCGGGCGAGATGGGCGCGAGGTTCATCTCCGTGTCCGTCGTCGACGTGCTCGACATGTGGCTCGGCAGCTCCGAGCGCAACCTCCACGGCATCTTCGAGGCGGCCCGGCGCAACGCCCCGTGCGTGCTGTTCATCGACGAGATCGACGCGCTCGGCCACAAGCGCAGCCACATGCAGTCCACCAGCATGCGCACGACCGCCAACCAGCTCCTCGCCGAGCTGGACGGCGTCGACGGCACCAACGAGGGCGTGTTCGTGCTCGCCGCCACCAACGCGCCCTGGGACATCGACCCCGCGCTGCGCCGGCCGGGCCGGCTCGACCGCACGGTGCTCGTCGTGCCGCCGGACGCGCCCGCCCGCGCGGCGATCCTGACCTACCACCTGCGCGACCGGCCGATCGCCGGCATCGACCTCGACCGGATCGTCGCGGCCACCGACCTGTTCTCCGGCGCGGACCTCGCCCACCTCTGCGAGAGCGCGGCCGAGTTCGCCATGGCCGAGTCGATCGTCTCCGGCACGGTCCGCATGATCGAGCAGCGGGACTTCGACGCGGCGCTGCGCGAGGTGCGGGCGACCACCGGCCCGTGGCTGAAGTCCGCCCGCAACGTGGCCATGTTCGGCAACGACGCCGGCGCCTACGACGACCTGATCGCCTATCTCAAGCAGCACAGGCTCCACTAGGGAGCGTCACCACGGTTCTTTCCGTCGACCGCCGGCGTCGCTGCCATGTCGCCGAGGGTAGGACCCCCGCGAAATACGTTGTCCGATAAGGCGTCCTGCGCCGATCATCTATGTCGTGCGTACTCCCCGGCAGTTCTCCCCTGAGCTCGGCGCCCACGGCGCCGCGCCCGAGTCGGTGCTGCCCATTGTCATGACCCTGGACGACACCGACTCCCCCCGTGATGTCATCGACGCCCTGGCGCTCGCCCCGTTCGCGGCGGGCCACCAGCCGTTCGCGAAGACCGTCGAGCTGAGCAACGTCCGCGCGGACGCGAGCCTGCTCCCGCCCGACGTGACCGTGCTGCGGGAGACCGTCACCGACGACGAGCGCGCCGTCCTCGCCGTGGGCGAGGGCTGGACGCTGCGCGTCGTGCGCTGGACGCGGGCCAAGAACGCCACCCTGATCGTCACGGCCGTCACCGAGGAGCTCGGCTCCGAGATCCTGCGGCTGGCCGGCCACGACGTGACCGAGCCGCCGCCGGCGGACGACTCGGTGTCGATGGGCTTCTGGTACGTGGCGGGTCACGGCCCGACGCGCAACCCGCGCCCGATCACCACGACGACGTGGGACGACATCCGGGGCAACTACGCCACGACCGCGGCCACCCGGCTGGACCGGCTGTTCGAGCTGGACCGCGACGGCGTGCACGGCCGGCTCATGCTGCTGCACGGCCCGCCGGGCACCGGCAAGACCACGGTCCTGCGGGCGCTCGCGCACGCGTGGCGCGACTGGTGCCAGTTCGACTGCGTGCTCGACCCGGAGGCGCTGTTCAACAGCCCGTCGTACCTGATGCAGGTCGCGCTCGACCGCACCGGCGACTGCCAGTGCGCCGACAAGAAGCACGAGAAGTGGCGGCTGCTGCTCCTGGAGGACTGCGACGAGCTGATCCGCGGCGAGGCGAAGATGGCCACCGGCCAGGCCCTGTCCCGGCTGCTCAACCTCACCGACGGCCTGCTCGGGCAGGGGCGCAAGGTGCTCGTGGCGATCACCACCAACGAGGACCTGGCGCGGCTGCACCCGGCCGTCGTGCGCCCGGGCCGCTGCCTGGCCCGCGTCGAGGTGCCGGCGCTGCCGTTCGGCGAGGCCCGCGACTGGCTGGGCACGTCGGCGGGCGTGCCGGTCGACGGCGCGACGCTCGCCGAGCTGTACGCGCTGCGCGACGGGCACACGAACCTGGAGCGCGAGCCGCTGCCCAGTGGCCAGTACCTGTAGAACTGTCTCATGACCGCCGCGCCGACCCCTATGGATGATGTGAACGACGCCTTCCACGAGTTGGCGCGGCGGGAGCTGGGCAGGCACCCGGCGCCACCACGCGACCACGCCGGCGACGCCCTGCGGGCGGGCCATGCCGCCCGCGGGCGCCGCCGCGCGCGGCGGACCAGGCTGACCGAAGCGGTGCTGTCGGTTGTCCCGGCGCTCGCTCCGCTGCTGCGGCGCGGCCGTCCCGATCAACCCGACGATCGCCCGACCCAGGGCATCCTGCCTGGTGAGGGAGGCCCCGAGGCGATTCCCCGACGCGGGAAGCGCGACGACGAGGCGGACTTCGTGGCATTCGCGAAGGCGAGCGCGCACCGCCTGGAGCAGGCGGCGTACCTGATGTGCCGCGACTGGCACCTCGCTCAGGACCTGACCCAGGCCACCCTCATCAAGATCTACCTGACCTGGGCCCGGACGGGCCGCGCGGGCGACGACCGGTACCCGTACGCGCGCACGGTCCTGCTCCGCCTGCTGCTCGACCACAAGCGGCTGCGCCGCTCGTCGGAGGTGGTGGCGGACACCAACGCCTGGCCGCCCGGCATCGCCGAGGAGCCCGAACCGGCAACCCGGATCACGCTGCTCAGCGCCCTGGGCACGCTCCCGCCGCGCGACCGGGCCATCGTCGTGCTGCGCTACTGGGAGGACCAGTCGGTCGCCGCGACGGCCGAGGCGCTGGGCATCCGGGAAGAGGTGGTCCGCACCCGCAGCGCCCGCGCGCTGGCCACGCTGCGCACCCGCCTGGGCACCGACCCTGACCTGCTGGCGCACTAACGTGGAACTCGCCGCGACCAGCTCCACCGTCGTCTACCGCAACCGGTGGATGACCGTCCGGGAGGACGCGACGGTCAGCGCCGACGGGCGCGAGGGCATCTACGGGGTCGTCGAGAAGCCCGACTTCGCGCTCGTCATGCCGTACTCGGACGGGGGTTTCCACCTGGTGGAGCAGTACCGCTACCCGGTGCGGGGGCGGTACTGGGAGTTTCCGCAGGGTTCCTGGGAGGACAGGCCCGACGCGGACCCCGTGGAGCTGGCGGTCGGCGAGCTGGCCGAGGAGACCGGGCTGCGGGCCGCGACGTGCACCGTGCTCGGCCACATCTTCCAGGGGTACGGCTTCTCGACCCAGGGCTTCCACGTGGTCCTCGCGACGGACCTGACGGCCGGCGAGCCCAGCCTCGACGACACGGAGACCGGGCTGGTGAGCCGCTGGTTCGCCGAGGCCGAGCTGTGGCGGCTGGTGGCCGAGGGCCGGTTCAAGGACGGCTCGTCGCTCGCCGCGCTCGCGCTGTTCCAGCGCCACCGGGCGGACCTACGCGGCGAGTAGGCGGTCGCGATCGGCCGTGAGCCGCGCCAGGTCCCGGGCGGCCGCCTTCCGGTCGATCTCCAGCCGGGTGGTGCCGACGAGGACCCACCGCCGCGCGGCGCCCACCCGGTCCTGGGCGCGTTCGATCCGCGCGTGTTTGACCAGGTCGACCACGATGCCGTCGAGGAACATGTCGACGAACCACCGGGCGCTGATGGTGCCCATGGGCGGCGGGTCGGCGGGCCGGCCGAGGTCGGCCAGCTCGCTGGCGAAGTGGTCGAGCGACCGCTGCGCGGCCCAGGCGGCCGCCTTCGCCACCGCGAGCTGTTCGTGCTCCCAGATGTCGATGATGCCACCGACGAACAGGTCGACCTTCGACAGCAGCTCGGCCCGCCCCAACGGCAACAGCACGGCGTCCAGCGCGGTCAACGCGCCGTGACCCGCGCGCAGCGCCCGGTCGTACCGGTGCAGCACGGCGCGCAGGTCCGCGACCTGGTCGTTGAGCGCGACAAGCTCGGCGCCACGCGGATCCCCGGCGAGGTCCCGCTCGGCGTCCGCGACGGCCCGCTCGTACTCCACGAAGACGTCGCGCAGTCCGGCCAGTTCGCGGTCGACGGTCGCCCGCTCGGCGATCAGCTCCCGACGCCGCGCCCGCCGCTCCGCCAACAGCCGGTCGGCCACCTCGGCGACCGCGACCGCGCGTGTTCGCCTGGCCAGGTAACCGCCCGCGAGGCGGGCGAGCAGGGCGGCGACGCCGGCCAGGCCCAGGCGGTCGACGTCACGCCGCCGCGCGGCCGCCGCGTCGGCGAGCGGCGGCAGCTCGCGGCTGACCTCAGCGAGCCGGCGCTCGATGGCCGCCCGTCGCCGCAGAGCGTCCTCATGCCGCCTGACCCTGTCCCGCGCCGCCGCCAGCGACCCGCCATCCACCGGTCCGAGCGTACAACCCCTTCGCATAAATAGGGCTCAACAGAAACAAATGACGCAATTAGATCTGTCCACTGTATATTTGTGGGCGGATTGAGGTGCCCTGACCCCGCATCCACACTGGACAACCACCATCGCAAGTCCGGACGGGCGACCAGATGGTCGCATAACGCCTGAAACAACTCGCCACAACCCGTCTCGCCATCGCGCGGCGATCATCCATAGTGGATTCATGCGGGATTCCCGCCGCCAAGGGGGCCAGCCACCCGCACGAATCCACAGGCAACAGAAGACAGCAGTGGACATATCCGATTTGTCGCTCAGGTGTGGTGGGCGGTGGGCGGTGGGCGGCGGGCGCGGGGCGGTGGGCGGCGGGCGCGGGGCGGCGGACGGCAGGCGGCAGGAGGCAGGAGGCGGGACAACCGGCGGCAGGTGGGGAGGTGGTGGGGGCGCAAGATCGGGTTATTCTCGCCCGATGCGTCCCCGGCAGGTTCTCGACTATGTCAGCATGGCCCTGATCTGGGGGCTGTCGTTCCTGCTGCTGTTGAAAGTGGTGCAGGGGTTCGGGTGGGTGGGGGCGATCGCCTTCCGCGCCCTGATCGCGAGCGGCGTGCTCGCCGCGCTCGCGTGGGCGACGGGACGACGCCTGCGGTTCGGCCCCTGGAAGCCGTTGGCCCTGGTCGGCGCCACGACCGTGGCCGGCCAGCTGATCGGCCTGTCGATCGCCACCCCGCTCATCGGCACCGCGATGACGGCCATCTTCGTCGGCACCATCCCGCTCTTCTCGATGGTCATCGGCCAGCTGTGGGGCATCGAACGCGTCGGCAGGACGGCCAGGATCGGCCTACTCACCGGCTTCGCCGGAATCATCCTGCTCGTCGGCTTCCCCGCCGTACCGGTATCCGCACGATTTCTCGCCGGCTGCGGTATCGCGCTGTTCGGGGCGGCGTGCGCGGCGCTCGGCAGCAACCTGGCCAGCCGCCACCTGAAGGCGGTCGGGTCGTGGGAGCAGACCATCGGCGCGTTCTTCTTCGGCGGCGCGTTCATGCTGCCCATGCTGGTCGTGGTCCCGGTGCCGGACCGCCCGGCGCCCCTCGACTACGGCTACCTCGCGCTGCTCGCCATCCTGTGCAGCTCCCTGGCGTACGTGCTCTACTTCCGCCTCGTCGCCGAGGCCGGCGCGACGATCGCCATCAGCGTCGAGTTCGTCGTCACGGTGATCGCGGTGCTGGTGGGCGCGCTGTGGCTCGGCGAGCACCTGTCGGTCGTCCAGCTCGTCGGCGGCGCCATCATCATCGCGGGCTGCGCGCTGGTCCTGGGCCTGTTCCCGCGCCGGCCAGCAGCAGCTCCGCCGACCTGAGGAACCCGCGCCCCTCGTCCGCGTGCCCGAGGCTCAACAGGTAGAGCCCGCTGGACACCCGCTCGACGAACCCCCACTCCCAGATCGCCGCCGCCGGCACCCCGGTCGCGTCCGCGAGCCGCGCGCAGTAGGAGCGCAGAAGGCCGCGCGGATCACCCGCCGCGAGCACCTCACCCACCCAGTCGCGCACAACAACACCCAGGTCGTACGCCGGTTCGCAGGCGAACCCCTCGGGGTCGACGAAGACGTAGCCGCTGCCGGCGCCCGGCCTGGGCGCGCGCACGGCGAGCAGGTTGGCCGGATGCGGATCGCCGTGGCACCACACCCGCGGCGCGGTGGGCGCCGCGTCGAGGCGCCGCCGGGCGTACCCGATGGATTGGTCTATCAACGGCCGTGGGCAGGGTTCGCCCAGCTCCGCCCAGAGCGTCCCGATCAGCTCGATGAGGCGGGCGGCCTTGTGTGGGCCGGGTTCGCCCAGGATCGGCGCGCGCCAGGCCGCGCGCAGGGTCGCCGCCGACACGTCGAGAACACGCTCCGGCCCGTCGGTCGGGATCGGCGGGCCGAGGGCCTCCAGCAGCACGGCCCGGCGGTCGGGGTCGTAGGCGTGGACGCGCGCGTAGCCGTGGCCGTCGGCGGCCGTCAGCGTGGCGACCTCGCCGGCGAGCAGGCCGTCGGGCGGGGCGAGCTTGAGCACGGCGTCGGTGCCGTCGGCGCGCCGGACGGTCACGACGAGCGCCCACGAGCCGCCCTCCAGCACGTCGCCGACGGTCAGCGACCAGGCCCGCGCGAGCCCGTCGACCACGCCCGGCAGGCCGTCGAGCCACGCCTGCCAGCCGGGCCCCCTGCTCTGCGCGGTGCGGCGCACCGTCTCGGGAACGTTCATTCGCGCAGGACCGCGTCGATCTTCTGCCACGCCTCGGCGATGAACTCCGGCGCGGTGTCCCAGTAGTACGGGAGCCCGACCAGCGCGGTCGACAGCGCCCAGCCCTTCGACCGCTCCCACGCGGCGTCGTCGTAGCCCGCGGCCGCGCGGAACGTCGCGCGCGCCGCCGGGTCGTAGAAGAGGTTCCAGGCGGGCATCAGGTCGACGGCCGGGTCGCCGAGGCCGAGCGCGCCGAAGTCGATGACGGCCGACAGGCGCCGCTCGTGCGCCAGGAGGTTGCCGGCCTGCAGGTCGCCGTGGATCCACACCGGCGGACCGTCCCAGACCGGGGCGGCCAGCGCCCGCTCCCACGCGGCGGTGAGCCGCGGCGCGTCGATCCGGTCGCCCAGCTCCTCGATGGCGGACCGGGTGAGCCCGTCGCGGGCGGCGAGCGGAACGCCCCGATAGGTGCCGGTTTTCACCGGGCCGCCCATCGGGTCGACGGCGTGCAGCGCGGTGACGAAGCGCGCCAGGTCGACGGCGGCGGCGTCCATGTCCAGATTGTCGCTGGTCGGGTTCTCGCCGGGCAGCCAGGGCACGACGGACCAGCGCCACGGGTAGCCCTCCCCCGGCTCGCCGACCGCGAGGGTGGCGGGCACGGCCAGCGGCAGGTGCGGCGCGAGCCGCGGCAGCCACCGCTGGTCGCTGTCGACCTGGTCGAGCGCCCAGTCGATGCGCGGCAGCCGGGCCACGAGGTCGTCGCCGAGCCGGTAGAGGGCGTGGTCGGTGCCCGTGTGCGTCACCGGGGTGACGGGCAGCCCGGCCCACTGCGGGAACTGGGCGGCGACCAGGCGGCGAACCTGGTCGGCGTCGGTAGGGACCTCGTTCTCGTGCATCGCCGCCGACCGTAGGCGCTCGCCCGCGCGCCTGTCGACGCGATTACGCGAACAGCGCCGAGCCGTACTTGAGAACCACGGCGAGCGCGAGGATCAGCAGCCAGATGGTCACGAGGACGGCGTCGAGGTCAGCTCTTACCGCGTTGGCGAGCGCCGACCCGAGCCGCTGCGGCAGGTACAGGTTGCCGTCGCGGATGTTCACGTGGGTCAGGGTCGCGAACACCAGCGTCGTGGAGACCGTGACCAGCAGGCACCACGGGCACAGCGCCCCGATGTTGACGAACGACTGGTAGAACAGCCAGTACGCGAAGATGACGCCGAGGGTGTAGACGACCTGGGCGGCGAACATGAACCAGCGGGGGAACCGCGTCCCACCCAGGCTAGCCACGGCGATCGTGATGACCACCGGCTCGGCGATGAGCCCCAGGTACGCGTTGGGGAACCCGAACAGGTGCGCCTGCCACGACGCGCCCACGGTGCCGCAGCTGATCACCTGGTTGATGTTGCAGGACAGGCTGGCGGCCGGGTTCTCGGCGAGCCTGAGCGCGTCTACGGAGAGCACGAACGACGCCATGAGGCTCAGGCACGCCGAGAACAGCATGGTGCCGAAGATCCAGCCGTTGCTGTGCCGGATCCGGCGCAGGCCCGCGATCACTACTGGCCCTTGGCGGCGAGGATCGCCTCGGTCAGCGGACCGGCCGTGTACAGGTCGCCCTTGAAGACCGTTCCGTTGATCTTCACGGTGGGCGTGCCGCTGACGCCGCCGTCCAGGACCTTGGCCGTGGAGGCGGTGACCCACGGCGCGAAGCGGCGCTCGTGGAAGTCGAGGACCACCTCGGTCGGCACCCCGACCCCGCGCGCCAGGGACGCGATCTCCTCGTCGGACAGGCCGGTCGTGCCCTCCGCGGGCTGGTGCTCGTACAGCGCCTGGTTGAAGGCCAGCACCTTGTCCGGCGCCTTGTCGGCGACGGCGGCGACCGCGCTCGCGGTCCGCGTGGAGTATTTGCTGCCCTCCGACATCCGGTCCAGGAACGCCAACGGGTACAGCTCCAGGCGGACGGTCCCGTCGGCGACGAGCCGGTTCAGCTCGCCCGCGTTGGCCTTCTCGAACTTCCCGCAGTACGGGCACATGTAGTCGACGAACACCTCCAGGCGCACCGGCGCCGAAGGCTGGCCGAGTACGATCGCCCCGCCCGGCGTGGTGTTGGCCGGGGCGACGGCCGTCTGACCCGCGGGGAGGGTCGGGATCGCCGTCGACTGGTCCTTGCGGGCGGCGTTGACCAGCGAGATCACGATCGCGGCGAGCAGCCCGAGGATGATCACCCCGCCGACCACGGAGATCATGCGCGTACGGTTCGCGGCGCGGCGCCGCTCCGCCTCCCGCGCCTCGCGTATCTCCTTGGCCCGGGTCCGCGCTTGGACACCCATCGTCTCGTCTCCTCGTCCGCAGCCGTCGCGTCGCTGTCAGTCTTCGTGAGACGAACGTGAATCCGTCAGGTAGAAGGTCCCGAGTCGGAACGACCGAAGGTCCCCCTCCGTAGCCTGGTCGCATGGAGCGCCGCGACCCCGTGCAGATAGTCCCGTATGACCCGGAGTGGCCCGACCTGTTCGAGCGGCAGCGGCGACGCGTCGAGGCGGCCGTCGGGCCGCTGCTCGTCGGCCCGGTCGAGCACATCGGCAGCACATCGGTGCCCGGGCTGCCCGCCAAGCCGATCGTCGACATGCTGGCCCTCGTCGCGGACTACGACACGACGGCAGGCGTCGCGGACGCCCTGTCCGGCATCGACTGGGTGCCCGCGCCCGAGCCCGGCGACGGGGCGCGCCGCCGCCGGTCGTTCTGCTTTCCCTCGGTCGCCTGGCGCACGCACCACCTGCATGTGTGGGAGGAGACCTCGGACTGGCGGCCGTTGCTCGCCTTCCGCGACCACCTGCGCACCCACTCGGACGACGCCCGCGAGTACGGCCGCCTGAAGACGGAGCTCGCCGCCGCCCACCGCGACGACCGGCCCGCCTACCGGGCCGGCAAGGCCCCCTTCATCGAGGCCCGGCTCCGCACACTCGGCCACACCCATGATCGCTGAACGCGTCGAGAACACGCCGCGCCCGCGACTCCCAAAGGGATCGCGAATGCGGTGCGGACGCTTACTCTCGGCACCTCGATAACCGACAAATCACCCGTCGCCTATCGCGAAGATCGCCGCCTTCTGTGTCGCCCATCGGGTGCGGGGACGGCGCGCCGTACCCGATGAAGGTTCATCGGACGTGGATGTCGGGCTGGACGGGGGTGCTCATGCCGTTGCCGATGAAGAACCCGGCATGCGGCGGCTGGTTGTAGGCCGTGTTCTGCCAGGCAACCGCCGCGCGGTACTGAGGGGGACGGGTGCCCGATGACCTCTCACAGACGGTGTGCGTCCTGACCCGATAACCGAAACACGTCAGTACCGGGCACCCTCCGGCGCCGGCAGGGTGTCGAGCTCGGCCAGGTCCGCCGCGTCGAGCGTGAGGTCGGCCGCGCCGACGTTGTCCACCAGGTACTTCGGCGTCTTGGTGCCGGGGATCGGGATGACGTGCCCGCCCTGAGCCAGCACCCAGGCGAGCGCGACCCGCGCCGGGCTGGCGCCGAGCCGGTCGGCGATCGCGCGTACCCGGTCGACGATGGCCAGGTTGGCCCGCAACGTGTCCTGCTGGAAGCGGGGCAGCCCGCGCCGGAAGTCGTTGTCCTGCAGCTGGTCGGCGGACGTGAACCGCCCGGCGAGGAACCCCCGGCCCAGCGGCGAGAACGGCAGGAACGCGATGCCCTTCCCGGCGCAGTACGGCAGCACCTCGGCCAGCGGGTCGCGGGTCCACAGCGACAGCTCCGACTGCACCGAGGCGACGGGGTGCACCGACTGCGCCCGCCTGATCTCGTCGACCGTCACCTCGGACAGGCCGATGGCGCGCGCCTTGCCGGCGGCCACCACCTCGGCCATGGCGCCCCAGGTCTCCTCCAGCGGCACCTCCGGGTCGACCCGGTGCAGCTGGTAGAGGTCGACGTGGTCGGTGCCGAGGCGGCGCAGGCTCGCGTCGATCGACGCGCGGATGTGCCCGGGCCGACCGTCACGGCCGACCCCGGGCGAGGTGTTGGCCGTGCCCGCCGCCGGCCGCTGGCCGGACACGAGGCCGACCTTGGTGGCCAGCACCGCGCGGTCGCGCCAGCCGCCCGCCAGGGCGCGGCCCACCAGCTCCTCGTTGGTGTACGGGCCGTACACGTCCGCCGTGTCGATGAGCGTGACGCCCAGGTCGATGGCCTGGTGGATGACCGCGATCGAGGTGGCGTCGTCGCGCGGGGTGTCCAGGTCGTACGCGTGGGTCATGCCCATGCAGCCCAGCCCGACGACGCCCACCGACGGACCGTGGGCGCCCAGTGTCGTAGTACGCATGATCCCCAACCTAGCCCGCGTCGCTCGTATTCTGGCGCGATGGACCTGGAGTTCAGCGGCGAGATCTGGTTCTGGCGGGGCCCCGCGCCGTGGCACTTCGTCACCGTGCCCGAGGACCGGTGCCACGAGATCGAGGCCGCGTCGTCGCTGGTCAGCTACGGCTGGGGCATGATCCCGGTGACCGCCCGGATCGGGTCTACGACCTGGACCACCTCGCTGTGGCCCAAGGACGGACGCTACATCGTCCCGATCCGCACCAATGTGCGTAAGGCCGAACAACTGGATGTCGGCGACATCGCGACGGTGTCGCTGACAGTCGGAGGCTAGGCCTACGGTGGGCGACATGGCTGATCACCCATGGGAGCCGCCGCCCGCCGGCACCGAGACCGAGCACCTGCTCGCGGCGCTCAACCGGCTGCGCACGACATTCCGCTTCAAGGCCGACGACCTGGACGCCGCCGGGCTCAACACCCGCGTCGGCGCCTCGTCGCTTACGCTCGGCGGCCTGCTCAAGCACCTCGCCCTGGTGGAGGACTACACCTTCACCACCAAGCTCAGCGGGGCGTCGATCGGCGAGCCGTGGGAGACCATCTGGCGCGACGGCGACGACTGGGTGTTCCGCTCGGCCGCGGACGACACCCCGGAGGAGCTCTACGCGCTGTGGGACGGCGCCGTGACGCGCGCCCGCGCCCGGCTCGCCGCCGCCCTCGCCGACGGCGGCCTCGACCAGAGCGTCCACCTGGCGTGGCCGGACGGCCGCCGCGCCAACCTGCGCCGCCTCCTCTGCGACATGATCGAGGAGTACGGGCGCCACACCGGCCACGCCGACCTGCTCCGCGAGGCGGTCGACGGCCGCACCGGCGAGGACCCGCCGGCAGGCTGGCACGTCGTAACGGGCCAGTTCACGCCGTAGCGAGCCGCGGACTTGCATCTGGTACCCGGGTACCGCCCTACCGTTGGGTCATGACCGAAACTGCCTGGGCACCCGAGGCCTGCACGCTGCCGACGGCCGAGCGGCCGCTGCGGCTGGCCGAGTTCGACGCCCTCTTCGCGACGGCCGCCCACGAGGGCGAGCGCCTGTCGCCCACCCATCTGCGGCTCACGCTGACGGGGGGTGCCGACCTGGCCGCCACCGCGCGCGACCTGACCGCGCGGGAGACCCGCTGCTGCTCGTTCTTCGCCTTCACCGTCACGCGACTGCCGGCGGACCGGGTCCGGCTGGACGTCGAGGTGCCCGCCGCCCACGTCGCGGTCCTCGACGCGCTCCAGACGCGGGCCGCCGCGTGACCGGCACGCTGCGCAGCGGGGAACTCGCCGAGGCCGCCGGCGTGAACCCGCAGACCCTGCGCTACTACGAACGCCGCGGGCTGCTCGCCGAGCCGGCCCGCAGCCCGGGCGGGCACCGCATGTACCCGGCCGAGACGGTGACCCTGCTCCGCGTGATCAAGACGGCGCAGCGGCTCGGGTTCACCCTCGACGAGGTCGCCGACCTGGTCGATCTCCGCACGCGCCGCCGCGACACGAGTCTGCAGCGGCGGGCGGCCGTCAAGCTCGGCGAGATCGAGGCCCGGATCGCTGACCTGCACGTCATCGCCGGCAGCCTGCGGGCCGCCCTGGACGCGGGCTGTGACGACCTCACCGTCTGCGCCACGACCGACTGCTGCCCCATCGCCGACGGGGCGCGGCGGTGAGCCGGCTACGGCGGCTGCTCCCGGGCGGCCTGGGCGGGCTCACGGGTGTCGCCTGTGTGCTGTGCTGCGTCGTGCCGCTCCTCCTGGCCGCCGGGGTGGTCGGCGGGGGTGGGTGGGCCTTCTTCGGTCAGGTGCTGCCGGGCGTCGCGGTCGGGCTCGCGGCACTGACCGGACTGGCCTGGTGGTGGGCCCGTCGGCGCCCCGCGTGCGGCTGCGGCGGCGGTTGCTCCTGCGCCGCCTAGACACTCACCGCGGCGCGGTGCAGGGGTCGGCCAGCCAGCCCGTCGTCACCGATGCCCGCACCTGTTCCAGGCCCCGCAACAGCCCGGGTATCCGGGCCGCGTCCGGGTCGGACAGGAACTCCAGGACCGCGGCGGAGAACGCGTCCGCCACGGTGGCGGGCATGAAGTCGGACGCGTCGACGCAGCGGCGCGTCGCGATGGCCAGGTGGTCGGCGATCTGCCGCTCGATGGCGCTCGGCGGGCCGTACACCGCCGCGCGGTCGAGGTCGGTGCGCGGCGAGAAGAACCCGCCGCCCGCCTCCCGGATCCACGCCTCCTGCCCGGACCGGGACGCCAGGTGCCGGAGCAGTGCCCGGGCTTCGGGCTTGTCGGTGAAGAGGCCCGCCACGTCCACGCCCACCGCCACGCCCGCGTCGGGTGGGCCGCTGAACGACGGGAACATGAAGAACGACGGGTCGCGGGACGCGCCGCGCCAGATGTCGCGGGCGAACGAGCCCTGGTGCTCCATCGCGCACGCGCCCTTGACGGCATCGCTCCACGTGGTCAGCAGCATCCTGCGGGCCGCGGCCGGGGAGGCCATGCCGGACTCGGCGAGCAGGCGGCTCCACGCGGTCCAGGCCGAGCGGACCTCCGGCGACGTCCACGGCAGCTGTCCCGTGGCCCACGCCTGGTAGGCGGTGGGCCCGGACTGGTGGAGCAGGATGTCCTCGATCCAGTCGGTGCCCGGCCAGCCTGACTGTGCGCCGCTCTCCACAGCCACGCACCACGGGGTGCGCCCGGCGCGCAGGGCCCGGCTGAGCGCGACCAGCTCGTCCCAGGTCTTCGGCGGCGCCGACGTGGCCGACGCGTCGCGCCACACCATGCTCTTCAGGCTCGTCTTGAGCACCACGCCGTACGCGCGCCCCGGGTCGCGCCGACCGAAGAGCAGTTGACCGCGAGGGGCGGTGTCGCCGTCAAGGAGGACGAGCTTGCCGGACTCCGCGTAGGCGGCCAGCACGGCCGGGCTGGACGGCATGGCGATGTCCGGGGGCGACCCGCTGGCCAGCTCGACGCGGAGCACCGAGTTGACCTCCCGTACCCCCTGGTAGTCGATGTCGAAGCCGTTCGCGGCGGCGAAGGCCGCCGCGACCCGCGTGAACTGCTCGGCCTCGCCGCTGCCGACGGCCCACGACGCCAGGATCGCCACCTTCGCCCGCGCCCCGGCGATCGCGCCGCACCCGGCGAGCGCCAGCGCGGTCACGACCAGCAGCACGATCGCGCGACGCGGGCTCACCCGGACCTCGTTCCGTACTCGTCGAGCCGCCGCTGGAAGCCGACGATGACCAGCGCGAGGCAGACGATCGCGAGCACGGGCATGACGTACTCCAGGTTGAAGGAGCGGGCGGCGGTCGCCGCCACGGCGACCAGGTGGTCGTCCGGCCCGAGCGCCGGCGCGGACGGCGGCAGGCCGGCGTCGAGCAGCGCGCGCACGCCGTCGGTCGACTCGGCCAGCGCCGCGCCCGCCCAGAGTGGCCGCGCGGCCACGACGCCGAGCGCGACCAGGCCGACGGAGGCTGTCGCCAGCGGCACGTTGAGCCAGCGGTTGAACCGCTTCGTCAGCCAGACCTGGCCGCCGAGGAGCAGGCCGACGGCGACGAGCAGGGGGACGAGCCACAGCAGCGCCAGCGCCGGCGCGTTGTCGTGGGTCTGCCGTTGCCGCGCCAGTTCGGCGCCGATCCGCCCGACGAAGTCGAGGAGCTGGTCGTGGATGGAGCCGCGCAGGAGGTTGCCGGCATAGCGCAGGTACGCCTCGGCGAGCAGGGCATGGCCCTGCCCGAGGTGGAAGTGCGCCTGCTCGACCAGGCCGAGATGGTCGATCAGCAGCCCCTGGACGACCTGGATGACCTGCCGGTCGGCCCTGTCCCCGACCGCGAGCCCGGCCAGCACGGCCAGGTTCTGCACGGCGATGGCGATCTGGCCGTGGTACTCCCCGTTGGCGAGCACGACCGCGCAGTCGGTGCGGCCGCGCTGGGCCGCCGGGTCGGTCGTGCAGGTGCTGAGCGCGACGTCGACCCGGTGCAGCAGGTTCCACGTGTCGGCGATGGCCGCCTGCGCGGGCACGACCGCCGACTGGACCGAGACGGCGGCGGAGTGCGCGACGAGGAACGTGGACACCGCGCCGACGAGCGCGAGGACCAGCGCGGACACGATCCCGACCCGCAGGCGTCGCAGCCGTTGCGGCGTCGAGGTTGTCGTGACGATCCCCGGATTGGTCACCGTCACCATGATGCCCTGCCCCCGCTACCCGGCGCCATCAGTCGTGACGCCGGGTAGCGGGCCGCGCCGGCCGGCCGCTCTTTATTCGGTGGACACCGCGCATTCCCGGCGACCAGGGTGGGCGGCATGCCGGAGGAGAAGGTCTGGGACGCAGCCACCGCCCAGCGCTATGACACGCCGGGCACGGGGATGTTCGCCCCCGAGGTCCTCGGGCCGACCGTCGACCGCCTCGCCGCGCTCGCGGGCGACGGCGCGGCGCTCGAGTTCGCGGTCGGCACGGGCCGGGTCGCCATCCCGCTCGCCGAGCGGGGCGTCCCGGTCACGGGCATCGAGTTGTGGCAGCCGATGATCGACCAGCTGCGGACGAAGAACACCGCGATCCCCGTCGTCCGGGGCGACATGGCCACCACGCTCGCCCCCGGCGAGTACTCCCTGGTCTATCTGGTCTACAACACGATCTCGAACCTGCTCACGCAGGCCGAGCAGGTCGAGTGCTTCCGCAACGCGGCCCGGCACCTGCGCCCCGGCGGCCGCTTCGTCATCGAGCTGTGGGTGCCCGAGCTGCGCAAACTGCCGCCCGGCGTGGACGCCACGGTGTGGCAGGTGTCCCCGGGGTACATCGCGCTCGACACGTACGACGTGCTCAACCAGCACGTCGTGTCGCACCACCTCGGGTTCGACGACACCGAGCAGGCGCGGCTGTTCCGCAGCCCGCACCGCTACATCTGGCCGGCCGAGCTCGACCTCATGGGCCAGCTCGCGGGCTTCGAGCTGGAGTCCCGGCACGCCGACTGGTCCGGCGCCGAGTTCACCGCCGAATCACGCTCACACGTCTCGATCTACCGCATTCCGCCCGGCGACTAGTCGATCACTCGATTAAATCTTGGGACGGAATCCGCGAATATCCGCGGGTTTCGTCCCAAGATTTCCACGGAGATCGTTTTAGACCTCGACGTCCGTCGGAGCGCCGATGGGCAGCCAGCGGACCTGGCGGCGCACCTCGTCGGGCGCCGCGGCGAACTCGCGTTCGGCGGCCGCCCGCGACTGGCTGAAGTGCCTCCAGCCTTCGTAGTGCACCGGGATGATGGTGCGCGGCCGGGCCGGCAGGCACAGGTCCACGGCGTCACGGGCGGTCATCGTGTACCGCACCGGGCCCGTGACCGGGAACCGGACGCCGCCCAGGTGCACGAGGGCGGTGCCGATCGGCAGGCGCGCGGTGACGTCGCGGACGCCCTCGTAGAGCACCGTATCGCCGGAGATCCACAGCACGCCGTGCTGCTGACCGGGCCAGCCCAGGGCGAAGCCGATCGCGTCGCCGACGATGGCGCGGCTCAGCGGCGGCCCGTGCCGGCACGGCGTGGCGGTGACCACGATCGTCGGCCGGTCCGACCGCGACAGCTGCGTCGACTCCCAGGGCTCGAGGCCTACCGCGTTGTCGCGCAGCCGGGCGGCCCCCGCGACCGTGGTGACCACCGTGCCCGCCTTCGGCAGCAAAGCCCGACCGGCCTCGTCCAGGTTGTCGCCGTGGTGGTCGTGGGTGAGCAGCACGGCGTCGATGGGGCCCACGTCCCCGGCCGGCATGGACGGTCCGGCCAGCTTGACCGAGGACGTCCCCCACCCGAACCCGTACCGGCGGCCGGGTGGGTCGAACGTCGGGTCCGTGAGCAGCCGCCAGCCCTCGACCTCGATGAGAACGGTCGGCCCGCCGATGTGCGTGATCCTTACGCTGGTCACGCGTGCTTCAGCGCCCAGTCGAGCGCGTAGTCGGCGATCTCCTGCCAGCCCTCCTGGGCGGGGAGGAGGTGGGCGTAGCCCTCGTACTCCCTGAGTTCGGTGACTGTGTCGGACGTGTAGTGCTTCGCGTTCGACTTCTGCACGGCGGGCGGCATGATGTGATCCTCGCTCCCGGAGATGAACAGCAGCGGGGCGCGGTCGTCGTTGGCGTAGTTGACCCACGTGTCCTGGTGGCCGGGCTGGAAGTTGGCCAGCACCCCGCCCCACACGATCGCGCCACTGGCCGGGATGTGGTAGCGCTCGTACAGGGCGCGTCCCTCCTCCTCGGTGAACGTGTTCGTGAAGGCGTACTGCCACTCCTCGAAGGAGAGGCCGACGGCCTTGTGCCGGTTGGCGGGGCTCCTGAAGACGGGCAGCGTCGACTTCAGCTGCGACAGCGGCACGACCCGCACGCCCTCGGTGGGCGCGGAGTTGAGCGCCACGCCCGCGGCGCCGAGGCCGTGGTCGAGCAGGATCTGGGTGAACGCGCCACCGGCCGAGTGACCGATGATGATCGGCGGTGAGGACAGCTCGTTGATCGCCGCGGTGTACTTCTCAATGATCTTCGGGACGGTCAGCTCGACGATGGGCGTCGGATCGGCGTTGAGCGCCTCGACCTCAACCTCGAAGCCGGGGTACCCGGGCGCGATGACCGTGAAGCCGCGTGACTCGTAGTGGGTGATCCAGTGTTCCCAGCTGCGCGGGGTGACCCAGAAGCCATGGACCAGAACGATCGTGTCGGGCGCGCTCATGTATGTAGACCCCTCCGTGAAATACCCCCGTGGTACGACTGAGGTGACGCTAACCGCCCCCAAGGTCATCGGGGGCGGCTGTGCGTGCACGGCTGTCGGCTCACAGTGCACAGTGGAGTGGCACCATGGCGTTCGTCCTCGACACGGCTGACCTCCCGGCCAGCGATCGGGTGGAGGCGGTCTACTCCGCCATGATGTTCGCCTCGGCGCCCGCGTACGTGATCCATGAGAACCCGCGCGGCGACGTGCGCACCCGCATCGGCGTCTGGGATCTCGGCGCGGTCAACGTCTTCACCACCCGCTCCTCGGGGATCCGCCTGCTGCGCACCCCGAGGCTGGCCCGGGACGAGGCGGCGCCGGTCGTCGCCCTGTCGGTCCAGCAGGCGGCGGACGGCCGGCACGAGCAGCTGGACCGGCACCAGGTCGTCACGCCCGGCGAGCTGATGGCCGTCGACCTGTCCGCGCCGTACGACTTCTCGTGGTCGGGCGACGGGGCCGCCGGGTGCCTGCAGATCCCGCTCGACCAGCTCGGGCTGCCCGTCGACCTGGTCCGCCGGGCGGCCGGCAACCTGCGCGCCAGCCCGCTGTACGACCTGGTCACCAGCCACGTCGCGCACCTGGCCCGCGACGCCGACCGGCTCAGCGCCGACCCCACGGCGACGGCCCTGGGCGCCGCGAGCATCGACCTGGCCCGGGCGCTGTTCGTGTCGGCCGCGGACAGCGAGCGCGCCACCCGGGCCGCGCTGGCCGAGACCCTGCTGACCCAGGCCCGCGCGTACGTCCGCCAGCACCTCGCCGACCCCGGGCTGCGCCCGGCCGCGGTCGCGGCCGCGCTCAACGTCTCGCTGCGCTACCTGTACAAGGTCTGCGCCCGCGCCGACCTCAGCCTGGAACAGCTGATCATCGAGGAGCGGCTGCAAGGTGCCCGGGAGGAGCTCGCCTGGCCGGACAGCCGGCACCGCACCATCGCCACCGTCGCCGGCCGGTGGGGGTTCAGCGACGCGACCCACTTCGCGCGCCGGTTCCGCACCAGGTACGGCCTCACTCCCCGGGAGTGGCGGCGCCTGACCTCAACGGAACCGAACGGCTAGGCCCGGTCGAAGCCGATGGCGCGCAGCCGCTCGTCGACGACCTCGTCGAAGTACGCGGCGGCGTCCGGCGTGATCGGGCGCAGCTGGCCGAAGACCTCCATGACGACGAAGCCGTGCACCGTCACGAACGCGTCCATCGCCAACGCCGTCAGGGCGACCGGGCCGCCGTACCCCCGCCGCTGGCGGAGCACGGTCAGTTGCTCGGCCGTCGGCGCGGTCAGCCGCGCGGCCCGTCGCTCCACCGCGTCGCGATCGACCAGGCCCTGGTCGTACGCCGTGGCGAGCACGGTGGTCAGGTAGTCGCCGACCCGGGTGCCGGCGCGGACGGTCTGCTCCGCCGGCGCGCGGTAGCCGGGCACCGGCGTGCCGTAGGCGAGCCCGAACTCGACCGGATGCGCCACCGACCACCGGCGGTACGCGCGGATCCCGGCTGCGAACGCGGCGGCGGGATCGGGCGCCGCGGCGCCGGCCGCCTCGACCTCGTCGGCCTGCTCGTCGAAGGCGCGGACGAGCAGGTCGGTGAGCAGCCCGTCGCGGTCGGGGAAGTAGCGGTACAGCGCCGAGACGGCGATGCCCGCCTCCCGCGCCACCGCCCGCAGTGACAGGGCCGCCGCGCCGTTCTCGGTGAGCTGCCGGCGCGCGATCGCGCGCAGCTCACCGAGCAGTTCCTCCCTGCGGCGCTCACGCAGCCCCATGCCGGCCATGCGGAACACCGTACACAACGAGAGCACTGCTCTTGACATTGTCGGGACGAATCGAGAACACTGTTCTCGATTAGAACACCGCTCTCGATTCGAGGAGAAGCCATGGACGCCACCCCCCGTCGAATGCCCGCCACGGGCCTGTTGCTGGTCACGGCCGGCGTGCTCGCCACCATCGGCAGCGTGATCCTGGGCGACGCTTTCGACTGGCCCGCGAGCCTCGACCACCGGGCCGCCGAGGCCCTGCCCGCGTTCGCCGCGAACGCCACCGCGATCCGGCTCGGCTTCTACCTGAACCTGCTCAGCAGCCTCGCGCTGGTGCCCGTGGCGATCGCCTTCTCGGCCGCGCTCGGGCGCACCTCGACCGCGGTCCGCGCGGTCACGGTGTTCGGCGTGGCCGGGGCGCTGGCCCAGCTCCTGGGCTGGGTGCGCTGGCCGCTCGTGGTGCCCGGACTCGCCGACGCCTATCTGGCCGCCGCGCCCGGCACGCCGGAGCGCGCCGCCGTCGGCGCGTCGTACGACCTGATCAACGCCTACGCGGGCGGCGCGCTCGGCGAGCACCTCGGCTGGCTGCTGCAGGGCGTCTGGGCCGTCGGCACCGGCGTGCTCCTGCTGCGCTCCACGTTCCTGCCGAGGTGGCTCGGCGCGGTCGGCGCGGCGACCGCGGTCGTGTGGCTGCCGTTCACCGCGGCCAGCGGTTTCACGGGCTCACACGTCGGCACTGTCGCGACGATCGGCACGCTGACCTACACCGTGTGGTACGTCTGGCTCGGTCTCGTCGGCGTCATCCTGCTGGCGCGTCGTCAGCGGGCGTAGCCGGCCGGAACTCATGGACGACCTCGATCGGCCCGACGATGTGCCGGTTGAACTCGTCCAGCTCCTCGGCCGGCACCCACAGTTCGAGGATGTCGCGCCCACCGACCTGGCGGACGGGGTACCGCTCGGCGAACGCGCGGTCGACCTCGAACCGGGTGACGTACCCGACGCCGGAGGCGGGCACGTTCCAGTCCCGGGCGATCATGATCGCGTACTGCTCGTTCAGCACCGGGTAGAAGATGGGCTGGTCGGGCAGGCGGGGCGGCCACGCGCGCCAGTCGGCGGCGCGCACGAGCTCCAGCTCCGCCGGCCCGGTCGGCCGCCACAACGTCATCGTCGCGGTCATCGCCCCACTCCCTCCCGGTCGAGGCACGCTACCCGGCAACCGCCGGCAGGGGCGAGGCGGTTTCGCGCACCCCGCCGCCACACCACCCCGCGCGAGCTACCATGATTCGGACTTAACAGACCAATTTCGTCCGGTACGACGGCGGCGATCGGGGTCCACATGATCCTTCGACTGAGGTCTGTGCCGTGAGCGACTCCGCGACGCGGCACCTGCTCACGGCGCCCGGCGACCCGGACGCATCGGTGGTCGCGCTGTTCACGGGCACGTTCGGGTACCGGCACGCGCCGATCGTCGATCTGGCGCAGGGCCCGGAACAGCTGCGCGACGGCCTTCGGGCCTTCGCCTCCGCGGCTGACCGCCGCCACGACGACCAGGTGGTCCTCTACCTCGCCGCGCGCGGGCGGCTCACCGCGGACGGCGACGCCACCGTGAGCCCGCTCGCGGGGACCGACGACGGCCCCGGGCCCGCCGTCAAGGTCCGCCAACTCGTCGAGTGGCTGCTCGCCGAGACCTCGCTGCGCACCGCCACGGTGATCCTCAACCTGTCCTGCCCGGATGACCAGGCCGTGGGCATCCGGGCCGACGTCCCCCGGTGGCTCCCGGCGGACCGGCCCGACCCCCGCACCGGCCTGGTCGTCGCCGTCGCGACCGGGGCCGAACCGGCCGGTTTCGCGGGCGCGTTCGCACGGGCGGCGCGGCACCGGGCAACCGGCGGCCGGACGCAGCCCGAACTCAGCCTGGAAACGCTGGTCCGGGTGGTCGACGCGGCGCAGCCGAGCGTGACGTACCACCTGGTCGGGCTTCCGGACGAGCCGGCCGGGCTCCTGCCCAACCCGCGCTACGAGCCGCAGCCGCCCGAAGCGGCTGTCACCGGCCGGCAACGGGCCCTGGGCGACCTCGTCCGTTGGCTCGCCGCCGAGGGGTCCGAGGACGCCGCACGCACGCGGGTGGTCGTCGGGGACGCCGGGTCCGGGAAGACCACGCTTCTGCGGGCACTGGCCGGCACGTCCGACATCGCCGATCGCGTCGACGCGCTGATCGACGCGCGCGGCCGGCTCACCGCCGAGGTGTTCGCCGACATCGCCACGGCCGCCTGGGAGGCGGCCACGACCGCGGGCGACCTCGTGCGACGGCTCCCCCGCACGAAGGACCCGGTGACCATCCTCATCGACGGGCTGGACGAGGCCGTCGATCCGGCGGAGCTGGCGCGGTCGGTGCTGCGGCCACTGTGCGTCGGCGCGACCGGGCGGCTGCGCCTGCTCATCGCCACGAGCCCGGCCCTGCTGGCGGCGCTCGGCGGCCATCCGCTCGTGGTCAACCTCGACGCCGGCCCGTACCTGGACGCCGAGGGCCTGCGCGCGTACGTGCGGTCGGTGCTGGTGGAGTCGCGGCCCGACAGTGCCTACCGGAGCGCCGCGGGCCCACTGGTGACGCAGACCGCCGCCGCGATCGCCGAGGTGGCCGGCACGTCGTACCTGATGGCCGGCGTCATGGCGCGGACGGCGGCCACCGGTCCGGTGCCCACGAGTCCCCTGCAGTGGCGTGCCGGGCTGCCGCAGGACATCCGGGTCGCCGTACCCCTGGAGCTGGAGCAGCGGCTCGGCGACCAGGCCGAACGGGCCCGCGAACTGCTGCTGCCCCTGGCGTACGCCGAAGGTCCCGGCCTGCCGTGGGAGGACGTCTGGCCGCGGCTGGCCAACGCCCTCACGCCCGGGCGCCGGTACTCCGACGACGACGTCGCCTGGCTGCTCGACGCCATCGGCGAGTACGTCACGGAGTCGTGCGTCGAGGGCCGGTCGGCGTACCGGCTGGCGCACCGCACGCTCGCCGGGTGCCTTGTCGAGGGCCGCGACCACGCCTACGACCAGACGACGATCGTCCGCACGCTCGGCGAGCAGGTCCCGACAGGCCCGGACGGCCGGCGGGACTGGGCCCGCGCCCACCCGTACACCCGCGTCCGGTTGGTCGCGCACGCCGCGCGGACGCAGGCGGTGGACGAGTTACTCACCGACGGACTGTTCCTGTTGGCGGCGCCGCCCGAGCACACGCTGGCGGCGCTGGCCGCCGCGCGCTCCACCGAGGCCACGACGGCGGGCGCGGTCTTCCAGCACGCGGTGACGCGCCTGCGGGCGGCGTCGCCCGACGAACGTGCCGCCTACCTGGAACTCGCGGCCCGCTGCGGTGGGGCGCCGGACATCGCCGGGGCCATCTCGGCCGCCGGCGTGCCCCGACCATGGTCGGCGCGCTGGTCGGCGTGGGAACGGTGGCGACCGCCGCACCGCCTGCTGTCCGGCCCCACCAGCGGTGTGCTGGCGGTGGCGGTCGGTCAGCTGGAGGGCCAGCCGGTCGTGGTCGCGGGCGGCGACGACCGCGCCGTCCGTCGCTGGAACCTCGCCACCGGCGAGCCGATCGGCCACCCGATGAGCGGTCACACCGACGCCGTGACCGCGCTCGCCACCGACCAGCTCGACGATCAGCCGGTCGTGGTGTCGGGCGGCGACGACCGGACGGTCCACCTCTGGAACCTCGCCACCGGCGAGCCGATCGGCCACCCGATGAGCGGTCACACCGGCGGCGTGACCTGCCTCGCGGTCGGGCGGCTGGGGGCGCAGGCGATCGCCGTCTCCGGCAGTGACGACCAGACCGTACGACTGTGGAACGTCCCCGCGGGCACGCCGCACGGCGGTCCGATGACCGGACACACCGGCGCCGTGACCGCCGTGACGGTCGGCGAGGTCGAGGGCCACGGCGTCGCGATCTCGGGCGGCCGCGACGGCGTCATCCGCGTCTGGAACCTCGCCACCCGGCGCGCCGAGGGCGAACTGCTGGGCGGTCACACCGGCGCGATCACGTCCGTCGCGTTCGGACATCTGGACGGCGAGCCCGTCGCCGTGTCCGGCAGCGACGACCGGACCATCCGGGTGTGGAACCTCATCACCGGCGCGCCCATCGGCACGTCCATCCACGGACACACCGACACCGTCGCGACCGTGACGATCGCCGACATCGACGGCCGCCCGGTGATCGTGTCGGGCGGCGCGGACCGCGTCGTCCGGTTCTGGAACCCGGTGACCGGCGCCCCGCTCGGCGAGCCGCTCATCGGCCACACGGGCGGCGTCACCGCCGTGGCGACGACGCACCTCGACGGCCAGGCCGTCGTCGCCTCCGCCGGCCACGACCACACCGTACGGGTCTGGCAGGCCGAGATCGAGCACGTCGGCGAGCCCTTCACCGGCCATACCGACGCCGTCATGTCCGTCGCGCTCTGCGAGATCGAGGACGCGCCCGCGGTCGTGTCCGGAAGCGCCGACCACGACCTGCGCGTGTGGGACGTGGCCAGCGGGCATCTCATCGGCCGGCCGCTCGTCGGCCACACCGGCGGCATCTGGTCGATCGCGACGGGCACCCTGAGCGGCCGCCCGATAGCGGTGTCCGGCGGCGCCGACCACCGGATCCGGGTGTGGGACCTGGTGTCACACCAGCCGATCGGGCAACCGTTCGCCGGGCACACCGGCTGGATCTGGTCGGTCGCGCTGGGCGAGGTGGACGGGCAACGCGTCGTCGTCTCCGGCAGCGACGACCACAGCGTCCGGGTCTGGGAACTGGGCACCGGCCGGCCGGTCGGCAACCCGCTCATCGGGCATACGGGCGGCGTGACCGCCGTGGCGTTCGGCCACCTGGGCGACCGTGCGATCGCCGTGTCCGGCAGCCGCGACCACAGCATGCGGGTCTGGAACCTGGCCACGGGCAATCCCATAGGCGAGCGCCTCACGGGCCACACCGGCGGCGTCTGGGCGGTGGCACTCGGCCACGTGAACGACCAGCCGGTCGCCGTCTCCGGCGGCGACGACCGGACGGTGCGCGTCTGGGACCTCAACACCGGGGCACTCATCGGCAGGGCCCTGTCCGGCCACACCGGTGCCGTGGTGGCCGTGGCGCTCGGCGAGCTCGACGGCGTTGCGGTGGCGGTGACCGGCAGCGACGACCACACCGTGCGCGTCTGGGACCTGGAGTCCCGCCGACCGCTCGGCCGGCCCCTGACCGGGCACACCGCGGGCGTGCGGGCGGTCGCGGTGGGCGAGCTGGACAAGCAGCCGATCGCGGTCTCCGGCGGCCACGACCAGACGCTGCGCGCCTGGGACCTCACCACGCGCACCGGCATCGAGCACACCGCCGCCGCGGAGGGCAACGTGGTGCGGGCGCTGGCCATCGGTGAGCGCAACGCCAGCCCGGTGCTCGTCACCGGCGGGCAGGACCGGGTCCTGCGCCTGTGGCACCTGGCCGACGGCGCCACGGCCGGCACCCCGATGAAGGGCCACAGCGGGCCGGTGGCGGCCCTGACGACCGGGGACCTCGACCGCCGCCCGGTGGCCATCTCGGGCGGTCACGACGACACCGTACGGGTGTGGAGCCTGGGCAGCGGCATCCCCATCGGGGAACCGTTGCGTGGCCACACGGGTCCGGTGGTCGCCGTGGCGTGCGGCCGGCTCGGCGAGGACACCGTGGTCGTGTCGGGCAGCCACGACCACACCGTCCGCGCCTGGAACCTCACGACGAACCGGCCGGTCGGCGAGCCTTTCACCGGCCACACCGGCATCGTGCAGGCGCTGGCCGTGGGCGAGCTGGACAACCACGCGGTGGTCGTCTCGGGCAGCGACGACCGCACCGCGCGCCTGTGGGACCTGGCCACCGGGGCGGCGCTGGCCGAGCCGCTGACCGGGCACTCGGGCGCCATCACCGCCGTGGTGCTCGCTCACCTCGACGAGCACACGGTCGCCGTCACCGCCAGCGAGGACCGCACGGTCCGCGTCTGGGACCTCGACGCGCAGGGCCGCAAGGGCTGGCTGCGCAAGCGCGAGCGCACGCCCGTGATCATGCGGGAGCTGACGTTCGCGCACCCGGTGCGCGGGCTGGTCCTCCCGCCCGGGTCCGATCAGCTGATCGTCGCCACCGGCTCCACAGTGGAGCTACGAACGCTCGACGACGCCAAGCGCAGGCGCATCGAGGTCGACGGCGAGATCCTCGCCCTGTCCGCGCGGGAGGGCACCGTCGCGGTCAGCACGGCGCACGGCCTGGTGGTCCTCAACACCACCGGCTAGACCCGTCGGGGAACGCCTCGGTCACCTCGACCTCATCGGGCCCGATCGCCGGGCGATTATCGACCCTGCCGGTACCCGCTGGGGGTGAGCCCGAGGACGGTGCGGAACTCGTTGGCGAGGTGGGCCTGGTCGCTGAAGCCCAGGTCGGCGGCGACGGCGGCGAGGCTCGCGCCGGGGTCGGCGCGCAGGCGCTCGGCGGCCTGCTGCAGCCGGCGGCGGCGGATCATCGCCAGCGGCGGCAGCCCGACGTGCCGGTGCGCGAGCCGCTGCAGCGTCCGGACGGACAGGTGCGTGCGCTCGGCGAGGTCCTCCACCGTCCGGATGTCGTCGTCGGTCTCGATGAGCGAGGCCATCGCGTTGGCCAGCAGCCCGTCGCGGGTGGGCTCGGGCACCGTCGCGACCAGCCAGTCCACGAACGCGTCGACGGCGCGGGCGTGCCGGTCGTCGGTGCCGGCCATGGCGCGGCGCACCGGGTCGGCCAGGTCGGGCAGTGCCATCGGCCGCGCGCCGTCGCGCAGTGCGGCCGGGTCCTCGACGAGGTGTGGGACGGCCGCCGGCTGCAGCAGGGCGCCCACGGCCCAGCCGGTGCCGGTGAGGTCGCGGTGCGAGACGCGGGTGGTCGGGCCGGAGAACCCGACGGTGTCCGGCTCGACGACGAGGTTGCAGGCCGGGAACGCGATGATGTGCTGCCGCGACGTCCGGCCCGCCGCGATGTGCCACTCCGGGATCCAGAACCACCGCACCAGCGCCGCCACGCGCCCGGGCGCCGCCAGCCGCACCATGATGGGCAGGCGCGCCGGGTAGAGCACGCCCCGCTCGGTCGGGTCCACCGGCCGAGCCTACGCACCTGTCGCGAATCTCCAAGCCCTGGCTGGGACGGGTGCCTAACGTCGGGGGCATGAGCGAGCGGAGCGAGCGAATCATCAGCTCGGTGAATAGGTCATGGCGGCGCCGGAGCGCAGCGGAGGTGACGGCATGACAACACCTGCCGATGGCGAGTACACCACCAACGGAACCCCGCACGGGGCGACGAGCCTCACCCCGTTCCTCGTCATCCCCGACGCGCGCGGGGCGATCGGGTTCTACCGGGACGTCTTCGACGCGCGCGTGGTGGACGTGACGGAGATGGCCGGGCGGGTCGCGCACGCCGTCCTCGACTTCGGCGACGGCCTGCTGCAGCTGGGCGAGCCGATGCCCGACTTCGGCCTGGTGCCCCCGCCCGACGGGGATGGCGCCTGCTACTCCCTGGTGCACTACTGCCCCGACGTCGACGACAAGGTCGCCCGCGCCGAGGCCGCCGGCGCGATCATCCGTGAGCCGTTGGCGACGTTCGTCTCCGGCGACCGCTACGCGAGCATCCGCGATCCGTTCGGGGTGCGGTGGGCCGTCATGACGCGGGTCGAGGACCTGTCCGAGAAGGAGAGCGCCGAGCGCGTCGCCGAGTGGGCGAGGAGCCTGTCCTGACACGCCTGTGGGCCGGCCCCCAAGGGCCGGCCCACAGGTCTCAGTGATCAGACCAGATCGAAGCGGTCCAGGTTCGAGACCTTGACCCACGCCGCGACGAAGTCGCGCACGAACTTCTCCTTGGCGTCGTCGCTCGCGTAGACCTCGGCCAGCGCGCGCAGCTCGGAGTTCGAGCCGAACACGAGGTCGGCGCGGGTGCCGGTCCACTTGACCTTGCCGGTGGCGGCGTCGCGACCCTCGTAGATGCCGTCCTCGGCCGTCGGCGCCCACTCGGTGCCGAGGTCGAGCAGGTTCACGAAGAAGTCGTTGGTCAGCGACCCCGGCGTGTCGGTGAAGACGCCCAGCGACGACTGCTTGTAGTTGGCACCCAGGACGCGCAGGCCGCCGACGAGAACGGTCAGCTCGGGCGCGCTCAGCGTGAGCAGGTTCGCCTTGTCGACCAGCAGGAACTCGGCCGGCAGGCGGTGGCCCTTGCCCAGGTAGTTGCGGAACCCGTCCACGGTCGGCTCGAGCGCGGCGAAGGACTCCACGTCCGTCTGCTCCTGCGACGCGTCGACCCGGCCCGGCGTGAACGGCACCGTCACGTCGAAGCCCGCCGCCCGGGCGGCCTGCTCGACGCCCACGACGCCGCCGAGGACGACCAGGTCGGCCAGCGAGACCCTCTTGCCGAACGTCGACTGGATCCCCTCCAGCGCACGCAGCACGACCGCCAGCTGGTCGGGCTCGTTGACCTCCCAGCTGTTCTGCGGCTCCAGGCGGATGCGGCCGCCGTTGGCGCCGCCCCGCTTGTCGCTGCCGCGGAACGACGAGGCCGCCGCCCACGCGGTCGACACAAGCTGTGCGACGGTCAGCCCGGACGCGGCGATCCGCTCCTTGAGGGCCGCCACGTCCGCGTCGCCGATGAGCTCGTAGTCGCGGGTCGGCAGCGGGTCCTGCCAGAGCAACTCCTCGGAGGGCACCTCGGGGCCGAGGTAGCGCGCGACCGGGCCCATGTCGCGGTGGGTCAGCTTGAACCACGCGCGGGCGAACGCGTCCGCGAACGCGGCCGGGTTCTCGAGGAAGTTCCGCGAGATCGGCTCGTAGATCGGGTCGAAGCGCAGCGACAGGTCCGTCGTCAGCATCGTCGGCTTGTGCTTACGCGTCGGGTCGTACGCGTCCGGGATGATCGCCTCGGCGTCCTTCGCGACCCACTGGTGCGCGCCGGCCGGGCTCTCGGACAACTCCCACTCGTACCCGAAGAGGATCTCGAAGAAGCGGTTGCCCCACCGCGTGGGCTGGTCCGTCCACGTCACCTCGAGACCGCTGGTGATCGTGTCGGCGCCCTTGCCCGTGCCGTACGTGCTCTTCCAGCCGATGCCCTGGGCCTCGATCGGGGCCGCCTCCGGCTCGACGCCCACGTGGTCGGCCGGGCCGGCGCCGTGGGTCTTGCCGAAGGTGTGCCCGCCGGCGATCAGCGCGACGGTCTCCTCATCGTTCATCGCCATCCGGCCGAACGTCTCGCGGATGTCGCGCGCGGCGGCGATCGGGTCCGGGTTGCCGTTCGGGCCCTCCGGGTTGACGTAGATCAGACCCATCTGGACCGCGGCGAGCGGGTTCTCCAGGTCGCGGTCGCCGGTGTAGCGGGCGTCGCCCAGCCACGTCGTCTCCGGGCCCCAGTAGACGTCCTCGTCGGGCTCCCACACGTCGGCGCGACCGCCGCCGAAGCCGAAGGTCTTGAAGCCCATCGACTCCAGCGCCACGTTGCCGGCGAGGACCATCAGGTCGGCCCAGGACAGCGCCTGGCCGTACTTCTTCTTGACCGGCCACAGCAGGCGGCGGGCCTTGTCCAGGTTGGCGTTGTCCGGCCAGCTGTTGAGCGGCGCGAACCGCTGCTGCCCGGCCCCGGCCCCGCCGCGACCGTCGCTGACGCGGTACGTCCCGGCGCTGTGCCACGCCATCCGGATGATGAACGGGCCGTAGTGGCCGTGGTCGGCCGGCCACCAGTCCTGCGACGTCGTCAGCACCTCGGCGATGTCCCGCTTCACGGCGGGCAGGTCGAGGGTGCCGAACGCCTTCGCGTAGTCGAACGCCTCGCCGAGCGGGTTGGCCACGGCCGGGTTCTTCGCGAGAATCTTGAGATTGAGCTGCTCCGGCCACCAGCCGCGGTTGCCGCCACCCTGGGTCGGGTGCGGGGCACGCCCGTGCGCGACCGGGCACTTCGACTCGGCGCCCACCTCGGCGTCGTGGACGATCGGCTCGTGGTGCTCGGACAGTGGACTCTCGGACATCAGATTCCTTCCGTGACTGTGCAGATCAGATGGTTCACCAGCAGTCGGGGCACCGGCCCCAGTAGACGACCTCGGCCTCGTCGATCGTGAAGCCGCTGTCGTTCGACGCGGTCAGGCACGGGGCCCGGCCGACGGCGCAGTCGACGTCGGCGACCCGGCCGCACGACCGGCACACCACGTGGTGGTGGTTGTCGCCCACCCGCGACTCGTAGCGGGCCACGGAGCCGGCCGGCTGGATGCGCCGCACCAGCCTGGCGGCGGTGAGCGCGTGCAGCGAGTCGTAGACGGCCTGGCGGGACACCTCGGGCAGCTCGCGGCGCACGGCACCGATGATCAGCTCCGTGTCGGCGTGCGGGTGCGCGAACACCGCGTCCAGCACCGCGACCCGAGGACGGGTCACGCGCAACGCGGCCTCGCGCAACAGGTGCGGGAAGTCCAGTGTCGTGGCCACACCCCGCAGTCTGGTCCGTTTTCTGGAATGAGTCAAGAATATGGGCCCCACGTCACGTCGGCCTCTCAAAAACCTATCAAAACCTCACATATTGTACGGACGAAAAAGGCTTGCGCGTCCGATTCCGCAACCGCGAGGATGCCGGACATGTACTGACCCTGGCCGATGCCGTCATCACCCGCAGCGCCGAAACGGCCGCGGGTTGCCTCCGCATGACCATCCGTCATCCGCAGACGCGTCCAGGGAGTACCTCCTCATGTCATCAACACGGCTCCACGCGGCCGTGCGCGCCGCCGCGCGCGACCGCCTGTCCCTCCTGTCCCGGCTCGGCTGGGTCGGCCCCGGCCTGCTCACCGCCCTGATCTGCCTCACGGTGCTCGCGAGCGCCGTGCCCGCCGCGACGGCCCTCGCCGTCGGCGCTCTGATCAGCGGACTCGCCCACGCCGACGCCGTCGCGGGCCTGCTGGCCATGTACGCGCTGGCCCTGCTCACCGGGCACGCCGTCCGCGCCGCGCAGGGCCCGCTGTACTACCTCGCCGAGGCCCGCGTGGACGGGCGGCACCGGGCCGAGCTGGCCCGGCTCGCCTCGACCAGCCCGACGATCGACGCGCTGGAGCGCGCCGAGGTCCAGACGCTCATCCGCAGCGCCCGGGCCGACCCGGAGAGCTTCATGGACGGCACCCCGGGTGCCGGCGTGCTCGCCCAACTCGACCTGATCGGCCGGTCCCTGGCGCTCGTCGGCGCCGCGCTCGTGCTCGCGGCGACCGCCTGGTGGGCGGTGCCGCTGCTCGTCGCGGCGGCCGCGGCCGTGCACCAGCTGGGCTGGCACGAGGGCCGGCGGTGGCGGCGGGTGTGGCGGCCCGCGCTGCGGCCCGTCATGCGCGCCCAGGTGTGGTCCGACGCCATCGTCTCGCAGGGCGCCGGCAAGGAGATCCGGATCTTCGGACTCGGCGACTGGGCGCTGGACCGCGTCGACGGCCACCTGCGGGAGGCCTTCGATCCACACTGGCCGGTGGGCAGGCGGATCCTCGCGGACAAGTGGCTTCAGCTGGTCGCCGTGCTCGTCCCGCTGGGCGTCGTTCTCGTCGCGGTAGCGCTCGACGCCGCCCGGGGCGGCGCGCCCGTCGCGATGGCCACGGCCGCGCTGGTCGCCGCCACCACGGTCTTCGAGGCGTTCAACGACGCGCCCCGGGCCACCATCAACGCGGTCACGTGCGTCCGGGCGTTCGAGGACGTACGCGCGCGGCTCGCGGGACCGGCCACGCGGGTGCCGGCGCAGCGGGCGGGCGCCGGGGAGGTTCCGGACAAGCCGCCGCTCGTGCGCTTCGAGGGGGTGCGGTTCTCCTATGACGGCCTGTCGTCGCCCGTACTCGATGAATTAGATCTTGAGGTGCGGCCGGGTGAGCTGCTCGCGATCGTGGGGGCCAACGGCGCCGGCAAGTCGACGCTGATCAAGTTGTTGGCCGGGTTGTACGAGCCGACCGCCGGGCGGATCACCGCCGACGGGGTGGACATCCGCGACCTCGGACCGGAGGCCTGGCGGGCGCGGTTGTCCGTGGTGTTCCAGGACTTCGTGCGGTACCACCTGTCCGCCGCCGACAACGTGGCCCTGGGCAACGCGCTCGCGGCGCCCGACCGGGCGGCCATCGAGGGCGCGGCGCGCGACGCCGGGTTCACCGAGGTCGTGGCCGGTTTGCCGAACGGCTGGGACACGCCGCTGGCCCGCGACCGGACCGGCGGGGTCGACCTGTCCGGTGGTCAGTGGCAACAGGTCGCGCTGGCCCGGGCGCTGTTCGCGGCGCGCACCGGCGCCCGCGTGCTCGTCCTGGACGAACCGACCGCCCATCTGGACGTGCGCACGGAGCGGGAGGTGTTCGACCGGCTCGCCGCCCACCGGGGCGACGCGTCGGTGGTGCTCATCTCGCACCGGCTGTCCACCGTGCGCCAGGCGGACCGGATCGTGCTGCTGAGCGACGGCCGCGTCACCGAGTCGGGCACGCAGGACGACCTGATGGCCGCCGGCGGACGGTACGCGGAGATGTTCACCATCCAGGCCCGGCGGTTCCAACGCGGCTACGACGACCGCCTCGACGAGGGGGATATCGCCTGATGGTCCGGCTCCTTTGTGAACTGCTGCGGCTGTCCTGGCGGCTGCACCCGCTGCCCACCGCCGCGCTGCTGGCGCTGCGCCTCGCCGTAGTGGTCACCACCCCCGTGCTCGCGCTCGCGCTGCGCGACACCGTCGACGCGATGCTGCGTCACGACCCGCGCGCCGCCGCCGTCGGCGCGGCCGTCGCGGCCCTGTCCTACGCCCTCGGCCGCTATCTCGGCAGCCTCGACTACACCCTGGTGGGCATGCTCGCCGACCGGATCGGCACCCTGCACATCCGGCGGCACGTCGAGGAGCAACTCGCCCGGCTCGACGGCCTCGACCATCTCGAACGTACCGACCTGCTCGACCGCGTCACCGTCCTGCGCAACGCGTCCTGGCAGCTCAACCACGCGCCGTGGCAGGCGGTGGCCGCCGTGTGCGACGCGCTGCGGCTCGGCCTGCTGCTCCTGCTGCTGGCCACCGTTACGCCGTGGCTGCTGCTCCTGATCGGTTTTGCCGCCGCCCCGCTCTGGTTCGACCAGCGCGGGCAGCGGTCGGTGTTCGCCGCCGAGACGGACACCGCCGAGCAGTTCCGGCTGCAGCGGCACCTGTTCAACCTTGCCACCGAGGCGGCCGGCGGCAAGGAGCTGCGGGTCAGCGGCGCCGGGCCGTCCCTCGCGCGCCGGCAGCGCCACGCCTGGGATCTCGCCGTGGCGGGCCGGTTCCGGGCCCGGGTGCGCGCCGCGCTGTGGACGCTGGCCGGGTGGACGGTGTTCACCGTCGGGTTCACGGGCGGGCTGCTGGTGCTCGTCGACCTCACCGCGCGGGGTGCGGCGACCGTCGGCGACCTCGTCCTGGCCGTCACCGTCGCGGTGACGCTGCGCAACGCCATCCAGGAGACGCTGACCGCCGTGAGCCACACGGTCGGCGGGCGGGTCCAGGTCGAGCCGCTGCTGTGGCTGCGGTCGTACGTCCGCGCCACGCGCAGCCGGGCGCACGCGTCGCCGCCGGCGCGGCTGCGCGACGGCATCACGCTCGACGGCGTCAGCTTCACCTATCCGGGCACGACGCGTGCCGCGCTCTCCAACGTCAGCGTGTCACTGCCGGCCGGGTCCGTGGTCGCCATCGTCGGCGAGTACGGGTCCGGCAAGACGACGCTGGTCAAGCTGCTGACCCAGCTCTACCGGCCGGACTGCGGCCGGATCCGGGTCGACGACCTCGACCTGGGCGACCTGTCCCCCGTTGCCTGGCGGGCCCGGGTCGCGGCGGCCTTCCAGGACTTCGGCCGCTTCCACATCGCTTTCGGCGAGACGGTCGGGATCGGTGACCTGAGCGGCCTGTCGGATCGTGCCCGAGTGCTGGCCGCGGTCGACGCGGCCGACAGTCGGACGCTCGTCGACCGGCTGCCGGACGGGCTGGACACGCAGCTCGGGCGGCAGTTCGACGGGGTCGAGCTGTCCGAGGGGCAGTGGCAACGCACGGCGCTGGCCCGGGCGTCGATGCGGACCGACCCGCTGCTGTTCGTGCTCGACGAGCCGACCGCATCGCTGGACGCGCCGAGCGAGCACCACATCTTCGAGCGCTACCTGGCCCGGGCGCGGGAGCTGGCCGACCGGACCGGTGCGGTCACGGTCATCGTGTCGCACCGGTTCTCGACCGTCGCGGGCGCCGACCGGATCCTCGTGCTGCACGAGGGCCGACTCGCCGAGCAGGGCACCCACGCCGAGCTGCTCGCGGCCGACGGCCGCTACGCGGACCTGTACGGCATCCAGGCCACGGCCTACGACCTGTCCCAGAAGGGATGACCATGATCGCTCATTGGAGACGCGGACAGCGGTTCTACCGGCATGACCGCCACGTCGCGGCACGGTGGCGGCGGCCGCCCGGCGCACGGATGCGCAGCCTGACGATCGGCCGCTGGCACGGGTTCGTCACCTGCGCCGCGGTCGTCAAACCCGCGCCCGACAACAGGACGTTGAGCCCAGCCGAACTCCGACACTCACCATGCAGGTCGTGGTGCCGCTGGACAACCACCGTCCGCGTCGCGTCCGCGCCAGCTCCACCAGCGCCGCCGGCGTCGTTTTGAAACTTGGGGGCCTTGCCGTCCTACGGGAGGGTAAGGCCCCCAAGATCCAGTGTCTCTTGGAGAGGACAGGCTGTCGGGTCGGGTGTCACGATGGCCGGCATGTCACTGACGGATCAGGAGGTGGCCGACCTTGTCGGGCTCGCCCTGCGGGCGGTGGCGGCCGGGGACGAGGACGGTCGCTGGCAGGTGGTCACCCACCTCCACGGCGAAGGCGGCCAGCCCGCGCTCGACGCCGCGCGCGAACTGTGCGGCCACGAACAGGCGGCACACCGCGAACTGGGCGCCGACATCCTCAGCCAGGTCGGCGGCAGCAAAGGTCCGCTCCGCTACGCCGCCGTGCGGGCGCTGCTGGACACGGCGCGTGACGAGCAGGACCCGGCCGTGCTGCGGGCCATCGCCGTCGCGCTCGGCCACCGGGCCGACGCCCGCGCCATTCCGGTCTTCGCCCGCCTCCGGTCGCATCCCGCCGCCGAGGTACGCGACGCCGTCGCGTTCGGCCTGCTGGACCTCCCCGAGCGGGCGGCGAACGACATCCTGATCGCGCTGTCGGCGGACCCCGAGTCGGGCGTGCGGCACTGGGCGACGTTCGGCCTGGCCCGCATGACCGACGCCGACTTCCCGGAGCTCCGCGACGCCCTGGCCGCCCGCGCGGGCGACGCCGATCTCGACACCCGCGTCGAGGCGATCCACGGGCTGGCGACCCGACGCGATCCCCGTGCGCTGCCCGCCCTGCTCGACTCCCTCACCGTGCTCGACGCGGCGGACGGGGACGTCGATGGCAATCTCGTCGACGAGGCGTTGTTCGTCCTCGTCGCGTCGACCGGCGACCCGCGCCTGTGCCCCCACGTCGAGGCGCGGCGGGTCGCCTGGCTCGCCGACTGCCCCTACGAGGAGCTGCCCACGGATCTGCGGGCCGCCATGGCCCGCTGCGCGGCGGTCAGCCCAGCCGGTTGAGCTGGGACAGGATCGACGGGTCGGTGATCTTCTCGTCCTCGGCGAGCAGCAGGATCTTGCTGAGAACGACGCTCGTCATCCGGTCCTCGTCGGCGAACGGCAGGAACAGCCGGCGGTGGGCGGTCGTGCCGAACGTGGCGGGCACGACGCAGAGGTAGCCGCCCGGCTCGACGTGGATGCTGCCGCTGTTGAGATGCACCCGGTACGTCGCCCGCGTGCCGCGCACTACGGCCGCGGTGCCCTCGACAGTGACGCGCGCCAGGCCGAGGTCGCCGACCAGCGCCCCGAGCAGCTGCGCCCGGCTCTCCGCGCGGGTGGGCGAGAAGTACACGTCCGGCTCGGTGTTCGCGACCGACACCACGAGGTCGAGATCCCGCATGGCCTCGGAGAACGCGATGGGTGGCACGTCGGCCAGCGGGACGACGTCGCGCCGCCCGGCAAGGAACCGGACCTCGCCGACGGTCACGTTGTCCATGCCGAAGTACCCGTACACGTCGCAGCGCAGGGCCGCGGTCAGACCGCCGGCCAGCGGCCGGGTCGCCTGGTGGTCGTCGTCCTGCCCCAGCACCGACCAACCGCGTCCGCCGAGCAGCTGGGCCGCGACCTTGCCGTTGACGACGTGCCCGGCGAACCGCGCGGACACGTCGACCGCCTCCCGCTCGGCGGGGGTGAGCACATACAGCTCCCGGAACGCCTGCTTGACGGGCTGGGTGAGCCGCCGCCGCACGACCTCCGCCTGCCAGTGGCCCAACAGGCCCAGTTCGAACAGGTGGTGAGGGTGCATGACGGTGAGCGGGCCGGTCGAGTCGACCTCGTCGAGCAGGCCGACGGTGCCCGCAAGGTCGCGCCAGATCAGTGCGGGCAGCATCGCCGCCCCGCTGGGCAGGCTCCGCAGCCGGGACAGCTCGTCGGGCTCGACGACGGCTCCGGTGGCGACGAGGCGCTCGATGAGCCGCGTACGCATGCGTCCGGCCTGGGCCTTGAGGCGCTTCTGCTGTTCGCGGCACTCCACGTAGGACGGATGGGCGCGCACCGCCGCCGGCACGGACCGCAGCTCCTTGCCGTCGCGGCTCACGCTGATCACCGCGTCGGCCCCCTGCGCGCGAACGGCGACCGTGTACCCGTCGATGGTCCACTCGCCGGGGGCCTCGGTGGCGATGCGCGCCTCGCAGTCCCACTCCAGGCGGCCGGGGTCCACGCCCACCACCTGCGCGAGATGGTCGATGGCGACGTCGACCGCCGCCGCGTGACTGATCTTGCGGTTCGGGCCGAGCTTCGCGCCGCGCTTGCCGATCTCGCGCAGCGCGAGGTAGCGGTCGAGCGCCGTCTCGCCGCCGGCCAGCGGCAGCAGGCCATAGGCGGCGATCCCGGCCAGCGCGTTGTGCTTGACCCGCTTCTCGACGGCGGGCCGGTTGAGGCCCAACGCGGCGGAGATCGGCTCGCTCGGGCTCAGCTGCAGCAGCCGGCGCACCTCGTTCGGACCAGCCTGCGCGGCGGCCTCCAGGATGGCGGCGCGATCGAGCCGGACCGCCCCGTAGTCGCCGCTCGTGGCCCGCACGAGCCGCAGCAGCGCGGTGGTGTCCCCGAGCCCGAGCAGCGGCAGGACCACCTCGGCGTCGCCGGCGGGGCCACGCAGGTCGAACGCGCGCCGACGCTCGTCGACGGGCCGGTCGCGCAGGTGCCGGGCGAGCGCCTGCCGCTCGGTGTCGGTCAGGTCCGCGGCGCCGAGGAACCCGGCCACCCGCGCGTCGCCGGCCCACGTCAGCGCGCGCAGCACGAAGCGCAGCCCTCGCGGCGCCAGGACGCCGGGCACCGCGTCCATGCTGACGTCGGGCGCCCCGGTCAGCCGCCAGACAAGCTCATCGAAGTACGGCCGGACGGCCTCGGCGCACGCGGCCGGCTCGCCCTGCTCGGTCCTGTACGGCCGCCGCCCGGTGATGGCGTACCCCAGCGCGAGGTCGTCCAGGAACGCGTGCTCGACGACCTCGGCGTCGAGCGCGTCGGCGGCGGCCAGGGCGTCCAGCGCCCGGGTCACCTCACCCCGGGACACCCCGCCGACCGGGGAGAGCACGACCAGCCGCAGCAGCCGCGTGTCGGCCGCGGCGACGGCCCGCTCGACCAGGGAATCCCGGCCGAAGGTGTACCGCTCCGTCAGCCGCGTCAGCGCGACCGTCCGGGACCGGGTCGACCACGGCCCGTCCAGCACGTCGGCCGGGTCGGTCGGGTCACGCATGGGGAAGACCTTGTCGAACAGCTCGTCCAGCACCGACTCGATGTCGATCCAGTGCCGGCGCAGGTGACCGCCTGAGCGCCGGTCGCCGGCGGTCACCTGCGGCGGGATCTGCTCGGCCAGCGCCCGGAGTGCGTCGAGGTCGCCGTCGCCGGCCAACCGGCAGGCGGTGTCGGCCAGCTCGCGCAGCACGGCGCGCTCGGCCCGGACGACGTCGTGGAACTGCTCCGGCACGTCCAGCAGCAGCGGCTCCATCACCCACCCACCAACGCGACGAGCCGCAGGAACACCACGTGCTCGCCGGGACGCACGGTCACCGCGTCGTCCAGCCGCTCGATCTGGCGGCCGCCGACGAAGACCACGAACGCCCGCCGTTCGAAGGCCCGCAGCGCGCGCTCGATCTCGGCGTCCAGTTCGGGCAGGGTGTCGAGGCGCGACGGAAGCTTGACGGCGCCCGTCGCGGCGCCGGCCCGGATCTCCGCCTCGGTCAGGTAGTGCCGATCGAGCAGCGACCGGCACCGACCCTGGTCGTCGCCCAGCGACGCCACCTGTTCGCGCACCGCGAGGCGGATCACCTCGCGCAGCGTCGTCGACTCCTCCGCCAACTCGACCGTCACGGTCGGCATGCCGGCGTCGCGCCCCGGCATGCGGCAACGTACCTCAGTGCGCACGACCGTCACCTTAGGACGCCTGACCGACATTCACGGAAGCCCACGCGCCAGCTCCGCCGCGCCGGGCGCGTGCGTCGGGTCGACCAGGTGCTGAGCCACGACGCCGGTGAGCAGCGCCTGGTAGAGCGCGCCGACGCGGTGGGCGCGGTCCGGCTCGGCGGCCGGGTCGATGCCCTCGAACAGCTCGGCCAGGCCCTCGCGGGCCGCCACCTGGGCGCCCGCGAGCTGCTCGCGCAACTCGGGCCGGCGCTGGATCTCGGTGACCAGTTCGAACTGCACCGCCCACAGCGCGGGGTCGGCCCGCACCGAGTCGATCACCCGCCGCCAGACGGCCGCCCGGCGCTCGACCGGCGGCAGCCCTTTGTCGCCATCGTCCACAAGGGCCTGTTCGAGCTGCTCCGCCCAGCGCCCCATCGCCTGGAACAGCGCCGCGCTGAGCAGCGCCTCCGTCGTGCCGAAGTGGTAGCCGATCGCGGCCAGGCTCACCCCGGCGGTCGTGGCGATGTCGCGCGCGGTCGTGCGCGCGTACCCCTTCTGCAGGAGGCAGGTCAGCGCGCCGTCCAGAAGCTTCTCCCGATTGCCCACGCGTCGGACCGTAGCACCGTCTCAGAAATATGTCTTGCACAAATGTCTAAGACGTTCGTACCATCGATGGCACACGCCTCGATGAGGAGGAACGCGATGATCCGCGACGACCGGTACGTCACCCATCGGTGGCGTCGAGCAGTGGCTCCAGATCCGCGGCGAGGACCGGGCCAACCCGGTGCTGCTGGTGGTGCACGGCGGCCCCGGCTCGCCGTACTCGGTGTTCACGCCCGTGCTGCGCGCATGGGAGAAGGAGTTCACCGTCGTGCACTGGGACCGGCGCGGCTGCGGCCGCACGCGGCGCCGCAACGGGCACCCGGGTGCCGACGAGCTGACCTTCGACCGCCTGGTCGAGGACGGCATCGAGGTCGCGGAGTACCTGCGCGACCACTTCCGTACTCCGAAGATCGTGTTGTTGGCCGGCTCGATGGGGACGATCATCGGCCTGCCGATGGCGCAGCGCCGCCCCGACCTGTTCGCCGCCTACGTCGGCACGGACTTCTACGTGAACATGGTCGACAACGAGCGCGTCGGCCGGCGCGACACCCTCGACCGGCTGCGCGCGGCCGGCAACCGGCGCGGCGTCGCCGCGCTCGAGGGCATCGACGAGGACCCGGCCCGCTGGGACTTCGCGCAGTGGACCACCCGCATGCGCTGGTCGATGGGCACCGACCCGGTCAGCCCCAACATGGTCGTCAAGCTGATCATGCCGCTGCTGCTGCGCAACCCGGACTACTCGCTCGTGGACGCGTTGCACTGGCTCAAGGGGTTCGGCGCGATCAACCAGGCGATGTTCGAGCAGTTCATGGCATTCGACGCGCGCTCGCTCGGCACCCGCTTCGAGGTGCCGTTCCACCTGGTCCAGGGCGCGAGCGACGTGGTCACGCTGACCGGCCCCGCGGTGGAGTTCTTCGACGACGTCGAGGCGCCCGCCAAGAAGCTGGTCCTCGTCGGGGACGCGCCCTGGGCTACCAACCCAACGGCACCACCACCCGGGCGGCCGAGGGCCGATGCGTGGAGCAGGTCAACCTGACGCTGCGCCGCGCGGACTGGCCCGGCGTCGCGGGCGGGGCGACTATCACCGGGCTCGGGGCGGACGCGCGCGAGCTGCTCGGACTGCCACGACCGCCCACCACGCCATGACCGGCAGGTGCACGGGCCGCGATCTGTTCGCCTGGCTCCATCACCGGCACCTGACGGTCGCGGGCCCAACGCTGGAGGAACACCTGACGGACGCCGACGGTACCCGCGCCACCACCCTGGAAATCCCCATCCAACCCGCCGCACGCACAGTAGACCTTGGGACGAAAGTGCTGCCATAGCAACGTCTCGACTTTCGCACTTTTCGTGATCAAGTGGTGGGGT
>NZ_BAAALT010000148.1:0-1988 GCF_039528515.1 Luedemannella flava | reverse complement strand
CAAAAAATTACAGCGCCCCGCCCCCACCTCCGCATGATCTCCAGTTGAAGCACATGAAACAGGGGTGAGTCGTGGCGGGAGATATATTTTTGAGTTTTCAGATTGGAGTTGGGTCTATGAGTACTGTTGAAGACAGACCTGATGACGAATTAGAATTAGTAGCTAGCTACCTGAAAAACGAATTTGAGAATCCTACCAATGAGGAATACTTTGTGACCCACACGCCAAATCAGATCTACGTGTGGGAAACAAAATTCTCAGTAGAAGACCCTGATTTCCCTGCTTCTCATCCTACCACACATATTGAAGATCAGGTTTTATGGCATGATTCAGTTACGGATGTACTTGAAGAACTTAATGACCGGGGAATACTATCTATAGAGCTATAACTCGATAAACACATACCCAACTGAGATCACCAATAAATAGCGACTGGGTCAATGACAATAGCTGGACCATCCACAACATAATCTGATTCTTCAATATCTGTGTCTATTTCAAACATCTCCTCCTCATTTTCTGTTTGAGTGTTTTCTTCTAAATTCTCTGCAACTTCAGATAAGACACCTCTAAACCCGTCTACAGAGTCCTCAGTAAACACCTCACTCATTATCTGTACTAAGTCAATGTAATCCCACTTTTCATTACCAATTACATGATCTACTCGACCAATGACAGTGTATTGTTTAGTACTGTAGAATTCTCTTTTCGGATTTGTCCACAAACTCCCTAAGTCAATAGACATAACTACAGGATAATTAAAACCATCTGAATCTACTCGAAGGCCGATTCTTTCACCATGTAAAATATCTCTCCAAATATCAAATACGGATCTTGACTCATCGATCATAATCTCGTCCATGTCTTCTGAAAAATCAACATCTTCTCCTGTGGTATGCTCGAGTTGCTCTGCTTCGAACATTCGAGTTAACATAGTTATTGAATTAAGCAGTTTAAAAAATGGGTCTGGGTCACAATCCCCTCTAATTTTGATTGGATCTCCCGAATCAAACTCTAAACTCGAACTATTATCAGAAGAAGAATCAGACAAATCTACCAATTCACCAGATCCTTCAAGAACATCATGTAGTATGCTGAATCTATACTGACCATTTACTTTTCTTTCAGTTTCCCTCAGGACACGTTGCTCCTCAGAGCTACTACTGTCTCTGCTAATTTCACCTCCTCCGAGGCCTGAAATGGACAAAGATCCACCAAAGCTCCAACCTGATTCATCGCCTTCAATATTCTCGGATGCTTCTTTTACAGCCTCCGGAACTGCCACATATTGCGAAGCGAGTAGGCTATTGACACTCAATTCATCCAGATACACGAATTCCCGTAATTCGCTTACCATGCTATGGATCTATCAGGCAATCTTGTTAATTCTTTCTCATATTCCTGGGAGAGGGTTGGACTCACTCAGAAGGCCAGTTCTGGCAATACCTCCCCTTCCGGTTGTACGTTAGCAGATACGCTTTCCCGAATATGCACACGAGTGTCGAGATCCCGTGTGTACCAGTACGGAACCTCACGGCCAGTAGGCTTAATCACGTCTGCTCGAGAGTACAAGGTAGCGGGGATCGGGAGTAGTGTCGTTGCCGACAACTACCGTCCAACTGAGACATTCGGAAACTCCCCGCTACTGATCGAGATTATTCCAACGTCAATAGCCAATCTCGATTGCTCCGTCCACTTGACACACCACCAACGGATGGGGAGCTCCGATGTCGGTCCACCACCGACATCTTCTACGAGAACGCTTCTATCCAACACCGTCACCCGTCTCCTGCCGGTTGGACATTGCGAAGACCGATTTNAAAAACTAGGAAAGGCGGGTTGTGTTCACGAGCATGTCTCACAACGAGACACCCGGATCGGTCCGTATCAGGACTGACGACGGGAACGAATGGCGATTCGATGCAATCCAGAAAGCCGCAGCGTTCTACGACTGCAATCGATCGAACGCAGTCGCGTTCGCTTGCGAA
>NZ_BAAALT010000147.1:0-33559 GCF_039528515.1 Luedemannella flava | reverse complement strand
CACGCCGGGCATCCGGATGTCCATGAGCACCACGTCGGGCCGCGTCGATCGGGCCAGCCGGACGGCCGCCGCGCCGTCGCCCGCCTCGCCGACCACGGACACGTCGGGCTCCGCGTCGAGCAGCGCCCGGAACCCGGCCCGGACCAGCGCCTGGTCGTCGGCGAGCAGCACTTTGATCATGACTTGTCCCCCGGGTCGGCGTCGTGGTCGGCGGTCGGCGCGACAGTGGTGGGCAGGACGGCGGTGACCGCGAAGCCACCGCCCGGCGCGGGACCGGCGGTGAGCGTTCCGCCCAGCGCCGTGGCGCGGGCGCGCATGCCGGGCAGGCCGTTGCCCTCGGCGGACGGGTCGCCGGCGGCCTGACCCGCGCCGTCGTCGGTGACCTCGACCGTGAGCGCGTCCGGGCCGGACCGGACGGTGACCGTCGCCGTGGCGCCCGGGGCCGCGTGGCGGCGCACGTTGGTGAGCGCCTCCTGCACGATCCGGTACGCCGCCAGGTCGACCTCGGCGGGCACGTCGACGGTCGGCCCGGCGCGCCGCAGCGTCACCGGCAGCCCGCCGGCGCGGGCCTCCTCCGCGAGCGTGTCGAGCCGGTCCAGGTCGGGCGCGGGGGAGCGGGGCGCGGCCTCCGCGTCGGGGCGCAGCGAGGCGAGCATGGCGCGCACCTCGCGCAGCGCCTCGGCGCTGGCCACCTTGATGGCGCCGAGCGCGGCCCGGGCCTCCTCCGGCCGCGTCTCGATGAGGTGCAGCGCCACCCCGGCCCGCACGTTGATCAGCGACAGGTGGTGACCGAGCACGTCGTGCAGCTCGCGGGCGATGGCCAGCCGCTCCTCGCTGACCTGCCGCCGCGACTGTTCGGCACGCGCCCGGGCGGCCTCCGCGCGGGCGGCCAGGAGCTGGCCCAGTTGCGCCGTGCGGGCCCGGACGGTCTCGGCCACGGCGAGCGCCACCGCGAGCCACGCGGCCACGATCGCGGCCCGGGCGAGCGACGGGACGACCAGCGGCACCCCGGCGACCTCGGGGACGAGCCGGCCCAGCCCGACGAAGGCCGCGTAGGTGCCGCCGGCGAGTGCCCACAGCGTCCACCGGTAGCCGGCGCGGGCCGCGCGCACGAGCGCGACGAGCGCCCCCAGGAACACCGGCCCGGCCGGGTAGCCGCACAGCCCGTACGCCAGGAGCACCAGCAGGGTGGCCGCGAACACCGGCAGGCGCAGCCGGTCGGCGCGCGCCAGCAGGGCCACCGGGCCGGCCGCGAGCAGCGCGTACCCCAGCAGGTCCAGTGGGCGGGCGGCCGTCTGCGGGTGCGCGGCGACGGTGGTGCCGACGATCTGGATGGCCGCGAGGACGGCCGGCAGCACCACCACGGGCGGACGCCGACCCGGCCAGCCGGGCCCGTCGCCCGTCGCCCACGGCGGGCCGGCGTGGTCCGCCCAGCGCTCCCGGGACCACCCGTGAGGGTCCCGGTGGCGGCGCCGGTCGCGTGTGTGCACAACCGAAACCGTAGGCCACCCCGCCCGCCGGCGGCATCGGCGCGGCGGAGACCCCCGGCGTACGCCCCCTGGAGTACGCGCGCCGCGCGCTGCGCCGGCCGGCGTAGGCACGGACGGTCCCGGCGGACGACGTCGACGGCGCCGCGCGGGGCGACTCTGGTGACCAGACAGCCGAGAGGAGACACCGAGATGAGTACGGAGTCCGGCGAGCGCCCCAGGGTGCGGGCGTCCGACGCCGAGCGGGAGGAGTACGCCGCCGTCGTGCGGGAGGCGGTGGGCGACGGCCGGCTCAGCATGGAGGAGGGCGAGGAGCGGCAGGCGGCCGTCTACCGCGCACAGTTCCGGGACGAGTTGCCGTCGCTGGTGGCCGACCTGCCGGGGCCGGGGCTGCTCGGCGGCCTGGGCCTCGGGGGCGGCCGGGGCGGCTTCAGCGACCCGGGGTTCGGTCCGCACTGGACGGGTGGGCCGTTCGACCGGGGGCCGTTCGGTCGCGGCCGGTTCGGGCCGGGCGGCCCCGGCGCGCCGGGCGGCGAGGGGGCGCCCGACGCGTCGACCACGGCCCGGTGGGCGCGGGCACGGTTCGCCCGGCACCTGACGTTCTCACTGGCCCTGGCCGCGGTCCTGATCACCATCTGGGCCCTGACGGGGGCGGCCGCCCACTTCTTCTGGCCGGTCATCCCGCTGGCGTTCATCGCCATCGGCCTGGTCAAGCACGGCGTGTGGCTGCGCTGGGCGGCGACGGGCCGCCACCCCTGGGGCCCGCACTACCACCGCTGCTGACCCGACGTTCCGTCTCCGCCGCGCCTGTCCCGGGCGGCGGAGGCGGAACGGCGCTAGGCGGGGAGCTGGAGGACCCAGCGGTAGGCCTGGACCAGGCCCGTGTTGAAGCCCGCCGCCGAGCCCCAGAGGAAGATGCGGAAGCGGCGGTACAACGGGTCGCCCCAGCGGCTGACCACCTGGTCGCGGGCCGCGTCGAGGCGGCGGGCCCACTCGCGGCACGTCAGGTAGTAGTTGTGCCGGTCGTCGTCGACGCTGACCAGCTCGAACGGCGACCGGGCCACCTCGCGCAGGTAGTCGTGCAGCAGCAGCGGCGACGACTTGCCCGGGTAGATGTAGCGGCTCATGAACGTCGAGACCCGGTGCTTGCCGCGCATCGCGAGCGCGTCGAGGTAGACCCGCCCGCCGGGCCGCAGCAGCTCGGCGTACTTGGCTACCGTGGCGCGGTAGTTGGGCAGGTGCTCGGTCACGCCCATGTTGACGATCGCGTCGTAACGCCGCTGGCAGGCGTACTCCAGAAGATGTTGTCTGACGACCGTCGCCGTGGTCAGATCGCGCTCGGCGATGAGGTTGTTGAGGTAGTCCTCGGACTCGCGCGCCAGCGTGAGCGAGGTGACGTGGATGCCCTTGCCCGCGGCGTGTTCCAGGAACGCGCCCCAGCCGCCGCCCACCTCGAGCACGTGGTCGCCCGGCTTCAGGTCCAGCGCGGTGATCGCGTTGTCCATCTTGCGGGTCATGGCGTCCTCGAGCGGCTCGTCGTCGCGGACGAACAGGCCCTCGGTGTAGCAGCGGTGGCGGGTGTCGAGGAACGTCAGGAAGAACTCGGACTCCCGGTCGTAGTGCGCCGAGATGGAGCGGCGGTCGTGCTCCGTCTTTCCGCGCAGCGCCATCGGCGCGAACCGGGCCAGCCACGCGATCGGGTGGAAGTCGGGGAAGAACTTGCGCATGGCGAGTACCGCCATGACGTCGCCCTCCACGTCGAGGTGGCCGCGCAGGTAGGCCACGGCGACCTGGAGCTGGTCGAGGGAGGCGAGCGCCTTCTCGCCGATGGAGTCGAGGACGGTGATCGTGAAGGCCGGCGCGCCCGCACCGAAGGTGTGGGTCGATCCGTCGGCGCCCGCGAGCGCGAACGGCGTCGCGGGCCGGCTGGCGAAGTACCTGCGGTAGCGCGCCTCAACAGCGCGTACGAGCCGGGGAGAAAGATCGGCCATGCGTCCCACGGTATCGATGAGTCTGCCCGGGAGCCAGGTCACCACCTGTCCGAGGGACGGCAGTTGGATGTCGGAACGGTGTCGACGCCCCCGGCAAATCGGGTCGCGGGGACGGATAGCATCAACCCGTCAGCGTTTCCCTGGTTAAGGAGATCATCGTGTCCGCACCTCGTACTTCCGCGCCGTTGGCCGACCCTGTCGTCGTCCCGGCCGGGACGACGGCGGCGGACGCGGTCGCTGCGGCCGGGCTGCCGGTCAACGGCCCGAAGGCGGTCGTGGTCGTCCGTGACTCGTCCGGCCGGTTGCGTGATCTGGACTGGACCCCGGAGTTCGAGGAGTCCGCCGAGCCGGTGAGCATCGACTCGCCCGACGGCCTCAACGTGCTGCGCCACTCCACCGCGCACGTGCTCGCCCAGGCCGTGCAGGACATCTTCCCCGAGGCCAAGCTCGGCATCGGCCCGCCCATCGACAACGGCTTCTACTACGACTTCGGCGTGCCCAAGCCGTTCCATCCGGACGACCTCGACAAGCTCGAGAAGCGGATGCAGGAGATCATCAAGTCGGGGCAGACCTTCAAGCGGCGGCGCTTCGCCTCGCTGGAGGAGGCCAAGGCCGAGCTGGCCGACGAGCCGTTCAAGCTCGAGCTCGTCGACATCAAGGGCGACGTGGACGCCGAGGTCATGGAGGTGGGCGGCGGCGAGCTGACCATCTACGACAACCTCACCAAGGACGGCGAGCGCTGCTGGGGCGACCTGTGCCGGGGCCCGCACCTGCCGACCACCCGCCTGATCGGCGCGTTCAAGCTCATGCGCGTCGCCGCGGCGTACTGGCGGGGGTCGGAGCGCAACCCGCAGCTGCAGCGCGTCTACGGCACCGCGTGGCCGACCCGTGACCAGCTCAAGGACTACCTGAAGCTGCTGGAGGAGGCGGCCCGGCGCGACCACCGCAAGCTGGGCACCGACCTCGACCTGTTCTCCTTCCCCGACGAGCTCGGCTCCGGTCTCGCGGTCTTCCACCCCAAGGGTGGCGTGATCAAGCGCGAGATGGAGGACTACGTCCGCGCGCGGCACATCGAGGAGGGCTTCCAGTACGTCGGGAGCCCGCACATCAGCAAGGAAGGCCTCTTCCACACCTCGGGCCACCTGCCGTACTACGCCGACACCATGTTCCCGCCCATGGAGTTCGAGGGCGCGAACTACTACCTCAAGGCCATGAACTGCCCGATGCACAACCTGATCTTCAGGTCGCGCGGGCGGTCCTACCGGGAGCTGCCGCTGCGGCTGTTCGAGTTCGGCTCGGTCTACCGGTACGAGAAGTCGGGCGTGGTGCACGGGCTCACCCGCGTGCGCGGCCTCACCCAGGACGACTCCCACTCGTACTGCACCCCGGAGCAGGCCGGCGCCGAGGTGCGCCACCTGCTCAACTTCGTGCTGAGCCTGCTGCGCGACTTCGGCCTCGACGACTACTACCTGGAGCTGTCGACCCGCGACGACTCCAAGCCGGACAAGTTCGTCGGCTCCGAGGCGGAGTGGGCGACCGCGACCGCCGTCCTGGAGGAGGTGGCGCGCGAGTCGGGGCTGGAGCTGGTGGCCGACCCGGGCGGCGCCGCGTTCTACGGCCCGAAGATCTCCGTGCAGGCCCGTGACGCCATCGGCCGCACCTGGCAGATGTCCACCATCCAGTACGACTTCAACCAGCCCAAGGGCTTCAACCTGGAGTACCAGGCGGCTGACGGCACCCGCCAGCAGCCCGTCATGATCCACTCGGCGAAGTTCGGCTCGATCGAGCGCTTCTTCGGCGTGCTGACCGAGCACTACGCGGGCGCGTTCCCGGCGTGGCTCGCGCCGATCCAGGTGGTCGGCATCCCGATCCGCGACGACCACGCGGACTACCTCGCCGAGTTCGTCGCGAAGCTGCGTAAGGAGGGCATCCGGGCCGAGGTCGACTACTCCGACGACCGGATGCAGAAGAAGATCCGCACCGCGCAGCAGCAGAAGATCCCGTTCATGGCGATCGCCGGCGACGACGACGTCTCGGGCGGCACGGTCTCGTTCCGCTACCGCGACGGCTCCCAGCGCAACGGCGTCGCGATCGACGAGGCCGTGGCGCACGTCGTCGAGGTCGTCCGGTCGCGGGTGAACACCGGCCCGTCGGCGGAGTGAGCGCCACCCTCGTCGCCCAGAACCTGGCCGCCGGGCACGGCGACCGCGCCCTGTTCGCCGGGCTCGACCTCGTGGTCGCGCCCGGCGACGTGGTCGGGCTCGTCGGGCCCAACGGCGCCGGCAAGTCCACGCTGCTGCGCATCCTCGCGGGTCAGGACGCGGCCGAGGACGGCACGGTGCGACGCAGCCCGGTGTTCGCGACGGTCGGCTACCTGCCGCAGGAGCCCGACCGCCGCCCGGGCGAGACGGTCCGTGACTTCCTGACCCGGCGCACGGGCGTCGCCGCGGCGCAACGCGACCTCGACGCGGCGACGGCGGCACTCGCCGGGGGCGCGCCCGGCGCCGACGACGCGTTCTCCCACGCGTGGGAGGACTGGCTGTCGCTCGGCGGTGCCGACCTGCCCGAACGTGCCGAACAGGTGGCCGCCGAGTTGGGGCTCGCCGTCGACCTCGACCACCCGATGACCGGCCTGTCCGGCGGTCAGGCGGCCCGCGCCGGCCTGGCCTGCCTGCTGCTGAGCCGCTACGACGTGTTCCTGCTCGACGAGCCGACGAACGACCTGGACCTCGACGGCCTGCGCCGGCTGGAGGAGTTCGTCACCGGCCTGCGCGCCGGCACCGTGCTGGTCAGCCACGACCGCGAGTTCCTCACCCGGACCGTCACCCGGGTGCTGGAGCTGGACCTGCACCAACGGCAGGTCAACCACTACGGCGGCGGGTACGCCGCCTACCTCGAGGAGCGCGAGGTGGCCCGCCGCCACGCCCGAGCCGACTACGAGGAGTACGCCGACACGAAGGCCGGTCTCGAGGCGCGCGCCCGGATGCAGCGCGCCTGGATGGACAAGGGCGTGCGCAACGCCCGCCGCAAGGCGACCGACAGCGACAAGATCGGCCGCAAGCTGCGGGCCGACGCGAGCGAGAAGCAGGCCGCCAAGGCCCGCCAGACCGAACGCCTCATCGAACGGCTGGAGGTCGTCGAGGAGCCGCGCAAGGAGTGGGAGCTGCGGATGGAGATCGCCGCCGCGCCCCGCTCCGGCGCGGTCGCCGCCTCCCTGCGCGCCGCGGTGGTCCGCCGCGGCGACTTCACCCTCGGCCCCGTCGATCTGCAGATCAACTGGGCCGACCGGGTGGCCATCACCGGTGCCAACGGGTCGGGCAAGTCCACCCTGCTCGGCGCACTGCTCGGCCGGCTCCCCCTCGAGTCGGGGCACGCGTCGCTCGGCCCCGGCGTCGTCGTGGGTGAGGTCGACCAGGCGCGCGGGCTGTTCCTCGGCGACGAGCCGCTGCAGGACGCGTTCGGCGCGGCCGTACCGACGATGACCGCCGCCGAGGTGCGCACCCTGCTCGCGAAGTTCGGGCTGCGGGCGGCGCACGTGCTGCGCCCGGCGGCCACGCTGTCGCCGGGGGAGCGCACCCGCGCGGCGCTGGCCCTGCTGCAGGGCCGCGGGGTCAACCTCCTGGTGCTCGACGAGCCCACCAACCACCTCGACCTGCCCGCCATCGAGCAGCTCGAGTCGGCGCTGGCCGGATACCCCGGCACGCTGCTGCTGGTGACGCACGACCGCCGCATGCTCGCCGCCGTCCACACCACCCGCCGCCTCGAGGTCGACGCGGGTCGCGTGACACAGCACTGACTGTGCGCCGCTTGCTACCGTGCAGGCCGTGATCGACCCACGGCCCGAACCGGAAAGCTCAGCGGCGCCCTGGATCGAATGGCCCGTGCGGATCATCGCGCTCGCGGTGATCGTGCCGATCCGGGTGGCCTGGGAGTTCCTCATCCTCGCCGGGCGGTTCCTGCGCCGCTACGTCGTCTGGCCGGTGGGCTGGTTCCTGGAGAACGTCCTCTGGCGACCCTTCGTCTGGTTCCTGGCCACCGTGATCTGGCGGCCCCTGGTGTGGGTGGCGCTCAACGTCATCTGGCACCCGGTCGCGTGGGTCGCGGTCAACGTGATCTGGCGCCCGCTCGTCTGGGCGGCGGTGCACCTCATCTGGCGGCCGTTGGCCTGGGTGGCGGTCAACGTGCTGTGGCGGCCGCTCGTCTGGGTGGTCGTGAACCTGCTGTGGCTGCCGCTGGTCTGGGTGGCGACCCGGGTCGTGTGGCCGACCGTGGTCGGGCTCGGGCGGGGGATCGCCGCGGTCGCGCGCGGGATCCGGCGCCTGCTCAGCCGGACCGGTCGGGGCCTGTGGCCCTTTGTCGCGGCGCTCGGGCGGGCCGTCGGCTTCGTCGCCGGCCTCCTGATCAGGTACGTGGTGCTGCCGATCGGGTGGCTCGTGCGCCACGGCGTGCTGCTGCCACTGGAGTGGCTGTTCGCGGGCCTGTGGTGGCTGACCCGGGCGCTGGGCCGGCTGATCGTGATCGTCGCGGTCGCCTTCGGCCGGGGCGTCGCCGCCGGGTGGCGCTGGACGGGCCGGGCGCTCGCGGCCGTGGGCCGGGCGGTCGGCTGGGCGCTCGCCGCGGTGTGGCGGGCCGTGTTGCGGCCGGTCGGCGTGTTCACCGGCCGGGTCCTGCTGTTCCTCGTGAAGCTCGTGATCGGCGTGTTCGTGGGCGCCTGGTGGCTGGCGGGGGTGATCGGCCGGTTCTGTTACCGGTACCTGTTCCGTCCCGCCGGCCTGGCCGTCGCGTGGGCCTGGCGGCACTCGATGGTGCCGCTGTGGCGGGCGGTCGTCTGGACCTGGCGGCACACCGCCGTCCCGACGTGGCAGGCCACCGTCTGGGCGTGGCGGCACACGGTCGTCCCGCTCAGCCGCGCCGTAGGCGCCGGCGCGGCGGCGACCTGGCACTGGTCGCGCGAGTCGGTGTGGCAACCGGCCGCCCGCACGGCCCGCTCGGTCCGCGCGGCGGTCCGTTCCGCCTTCGGCCGCCCCTGACCGTCGCTCGGTGGCCGAAAGCGGAGCTTGACCGTTGTCGATGTTGGCGGCTACGTTGGAGCGGAAAGCGCTTTCCGCCCCAACGTAGCCGCGCAGGCGCGGCGCATCCCTGACGTCCTAACGGGAGGACTCATGCGGGCACGACCGGCCCTGGCCGCCGCGCTCACCCTGGCCGCGACCGCCACCGCGGTGACCGTCGCGGCCGGTCCGGCGACGGCCGCCGCGCCGCTGACCGGCCTGGCCTGGCCGACCGTGGTGACCGTCGCGGCGGACGGCCGCGGTGACTTCACCACGGTGCAGGCGGCCGTCGACGCGGCCCCGGCCGCGAACACCACGCCGTATCTCGTCCTGATCCGGCCCGGTACCTACAAGGAGATCATCAAGGTGCCGTCCGACAAGCCGTACCTGTCGTTCGTGGGGCTCGGGCGCAGCCCCAGGGACGTCGTTCTCACGTACGACAACGCGAACGGCACGCCCAAGCCGGACGGCACCGGCACCTACGGCACCTCGGGCAGCGCGAGCGTCACGATCGACGGGCACGACTTCACGGCCCGCAATCTCACCTTTGAGAACGCGTTCGACGAGGCGGCCCACCCGGAGATCACGGGCAGGCAGTCGGTGGCCGTGCTCACCCGTGCCGACCGGATCGTGTTCGACAAGGTGCGCTTCCTCAGCAACCAGGACACCCTCTACCTGAACAGCACGGCGGCGACGGTGGTCGCCCGGGTCGCGCTGCACGACTGCTACGTCGAGGGCGACGTGGACTTCATCTTCGGCCGGGCCACGGCCGTGTTCGACGGCTGCACGATCCACTCGCTGGACCGTGGCTCGACAACGAACAACGGGTACGTCGTGGCGCCCAGCACCGACATCAACAACAGGTACGGGTTCCTGTTCCAGCGTTCGCGGCTGACCGGGGCCACCACCGCCGCCACCGTGTACCTGGGCCGCCCGTGGCACCCCAGCAACGACCCGAACGCGGTCGGCCAGGTGCTGTTCCGCGACACGTGGCTGGGCGGGCACATCCGCCCCGACGCGTGGAGCGACTTCTCCGGCGGCTGGTCGTGGCGCGACGCCCGGTTCTTCGAGCACCGCACGCGCGGCCCGGGCGCCGTGGTGAGCGACGACCGCCCGCAACTGCCCGCCGACCAGGTCGCCGAGTTCACCGCCGAGAAGTACCTGGCGGGCACGGACGGCTGGGACCCGCTGCGCTACTGCTGGTAGGTCACCCGGACCACGGTCCGCCGCCCGAGGGCAACGGGGCTCCGGGCGGCGGACCGTTCGGCATGCCGGCCGGGGGACCGTAGGATCGGCGGCGTGGGCAGCAACGACGCAAGCGATAAAGCGGACGGACCAGGTATCTCCGACGGACTTGACCGGCTGTGGACCCCGCACCGGATGGCGTACGTCACCGGCGCCGACCGCCCCGCCCAGGGCTACGAGCGTCCCACCGGGTGCCCGTTCTGCCTCGCGCCCGGGCGCCCCGAGGACGAGGGCCTGGTCGTGGCCCGCGGCGAGCACGTGTTCGCGGTGCTCAACCTCTACCCGTACAACCCGGGTCACCTGATGGTGTGCCCGTACCGGCACGTGGCCGACTATCCGGACCTCGACGAGGCCGAGACAGTGGAGCTGGCCCGGTTCACCCAGACCGCGATGCGGGTCATCCGCGGCGCGAGCGGGGCGCACGGGTTCAACCTCGGCATGAACCAGGGTTCCGTCGCGGGCGCCGGCATCGCCGCCCACCTGCACCAGCACGTGGTGCCGAGGTGGGGCGGCGACACGAACTTCATGCCGGTGGTGGGCAGTACCAAGGTGCTGCCGCAGTTGCTGGCGGACACCCGCACCCTCCTGGCCAAGGTGTGGACGGAGCTCGCCCCGTGACCCTGCCGGGCCACGGGGCGTCGACGCCACCGCGTAGAGCGGACACGGCCCGGTAGTAGTTGTTGAACACGCGTCGGGAGTGTTTCATCGCTGTCAATGCGCGGCTACAGCCAGTCCCTGCGCTTGAAGATGGCGTACAGGGTGGCCGACGTGGCGAGGACGACCACCACCGACGTCCAGAACCCCACGGTGTGCCCGAACCCCGGGTACGGCACGTTCATGCCGTAGAAGCCGGTCACCGCCGTGGGCACCGCGATGATCGCCGCCCAGCTCGTCACCTGCTTCATCACCACGTTGAGCCGGTTGCCCCGCAGTGTCAGCTGGGTGTCGAGGATCGTCGCCACGAAGTCGCGCAGCGAGTCGGTCCACTCCACGGCGCGCAGCATGTGGTCGTACACGTCCTGCAGGTACGGGTGAAGTTCCCCGTGGTCGCCGTCCTCGTTATGCCTCAGGACCGCGTTGACCACCTCCCTCATGGGGAGTACGACCCGACGGAGCACGAGCAGGCTCTTGCGCAGCGCGAACGTGCGCTTCTGCAGGTCGCGCTGCGACGCCCGGTCGTCGAAGAGCTGGTCCTCGAGCGCCTCCAGCGCCTGGTCGAGGGCGAGCGTGGCGTCCAAGTGGGTGTCCACGACATAGTCGAGCAGCCCGTGCACCAGGAAGCCGACCCCGAACCGGGCCAGGTCGGGCTGGTCGTCCCAGCGCTGGACGACCTGGTCGATGTCGAACCCGTCGTCGCGGCGCACGGTGACCAGCGCGTTGCGGGTGATGAACGCGACCACCTGGTGCGCCGTCACGTCGGCGGTGTCGGGGTCGAACGTGACCGCGTACGCGGCGAGCAGCTTGTGGTTCTCGTAGTGGACGATCTTGGGTCGCTGCTTCTCGGTCAGCGCCCCCTCGATGGCCAGGGTGTGCAGGCCCAGTTCCTCCTGGACGCCGGCCAGCTCCGCCTCGTCCGGCGCGCACAGGTCGAACCAGACGAGCGCGCTGTCGTCGGCGAGGTGGTCGGAGACCTCGGCGACCGGGAAGCCCTCGGCGACCAGCTCGCCGTCGCGGTACAGGCGGGTACGCGGCATGGCAGTCACTGTGCCCGACCCCGGCACCCGCCACACGTACGGGTGCCGGAGCGAAGGCTTACGCTCAGTGGCCGTGGGCCGCGGCGTGTTCCTTGCGGACCTGGTCGGCGAGGTTGGACGGCATCGGGTCGTACCGGGCGAAGGTGCGCCCGAACGTGCCGGCGCCCGACGTCATGGCGCGCAGCTCCACGGCGTACCGGACGAGCTCGGTCGCCGGGACCTCGGCCCGCACCACCGCGGCGCCGCTCTCGTCGTTCTCGGTGCCGAGCACGCGGCCGCGCCGGCCGGCCAGGTCGCTCATGATGGCGCCGACGAACTGGTCGGGCACCCGGATCTCCACCTCGTCGACGGGCTCGAGCAGCTGCACCTGGGCCTTCTCGGCCGCCTCGCGCAGCGCGAGCGACCCGGCCGTCTGGAACGCGGCGTCCGAGGAGTCCACGCTGTGCGCCTTGCCGTCGAAGAGCGTCACCCGGATGTCGACCACCTGGTGGCCGGCGACGAGGCCGCGCTCCATCTGGGCGCGCACGCCCTTCTCCACGGACGGGATGTAGTTGTTGGGCACCGCGCCGCCGACGACCTTGTCGACGAACTGGAAGCCGCTGCCGCGCGGCAGGGGTTCCACCTCGATGTCGCACACGGCGTACTGGCCGTGCCCGCCGGACTGCTTCACGTGCCGGCCGTGGCCCTTGGACCCGCCGGCGAACGTCTCGCGCAGCGCCACCTTCACCGGCTCGGTGTCGAGCTCGACGCCGCCCGCCCGCAGCCGGTCGAGCAGCACGTCGGCGTGGGCCTCGCCCATGCACCACAGGACGAGCTGGTGCGTCTCGGGGTTGCGCTCCAGGCGCAGGGTCGGGTCGCCGGCGACGAGCCGGCCGAGGTTCTTGGCGAGCGCGTCCTCGTCGGAGCGGGTCTTGGCGACCACCGCCACGGGCAGCAGCGGTTCCGGCATGTCCCACGGCTCGATGAGCAGCGGGTGGTCCTTGCGGGAGATGGTGTCGCCGGTCTCGGCCGTGCCGGACTTGGTGATCGCGCAGATGTCACCCGCCACGCAGACCGGCACCTCGCGCACCTGGGCGCCCAGCGGCGAGTACAGGTGGGCGACGCGCTCGTCGGCGTCGTGGTCGGGGTGGCCGCGCTCCTGCATGCCGTGCCCGGCCACGTGGACGACCGTCTCGGGCTTGAGCGTGCCGGAGAAGATCCGGACGAGCGAGACCCGGCCCACGAACGGGTCGATGGTGGTCTTGACGACCTCGGCCACGAGCGGGCCGGCGGGGTCGCAGGTGAGCGGCTCGCGAGGGCTGCCGTCGAGGCTCGCCACGGTGGGCAGCTCGTGCTCGCCGGGGGTCGGGAACGCGCTGGTGAGCAGGTCCAGCAGCGCGTCCAGGCCCACGCCGGTCTCGGCGCACACGGGCAGGACGGGGTAGAAGTGGCCCCGGGCCACCGCCTTCTCCAGGTCCTCCACGATCGTCGCCGTGTCGATCTCCTCGCCGGCGAGGTAGCGGTCCATGAGGGTCTCGTCCTCGCTCTCCGCGATGATCCCCTCGAGCAGCTCGTTGCGGGCGTCGACGATGGCCGGCAGGTGCTCGGGGTCGGGATCGCGCACCGCGGCCGGGTGCCCGTTCGAGTAGTCGTGGACCCGCTGGTTGATCAGCCCGAGCAGGCCGACCACCGACTCCCCGTCGTCGCCGAGCAGCGGCAGGTACAGCGGCAGGACGTTGTCGCCGAACGCCTCCTGGCACTGCGCCACCGCGTCGTCGACGTCCGCGCGGGGGTGGTCGAGGCGGGTGACCGCCACGGCGCGCGGCATGCCGACCGCCGCGCACTCGTCCCAGAGTGCGGCCGTGGCGGCGTCCATGCCGTCCGCCGCCGAGACCACGAACAGGGCCGCGTCCGCGGCCCGCAGGCCGGCCCGCAGTTCGCCGACGAAGTCGGCGTACCCCGGGGTGTCGAGCAGGTTGACCTTGATGTCACCGTGCATCAGCGGTGCGCAGGCCAGGCTGACCGAGCGCTGCTGCTTGACCGCTGCCGGGTCCGTGTCGCAGACCGTGGTGCCCTCGGCCACCGAACCGGCCCGGCTGATCGTGCCGGTGGCCGCGAGCAGGGCCTCCACGAGCGTCGTCTTGCCCGCTCCGGAGTGCCCGACGAGCACCACGTTCCGTACCTTGCTGGGCGAATCCACCACCGGCGCTGGGCCGGTGACCCCTTTCTCCGCCGCCTTCTGCGCCATCGCAGCCCCTCCTTACGTCCGTGGCCACGCCGGCTGGAGCCCGCGGCGCGACCGCTGGGCGGTCGACATGTGACTCAGGTCACGACGACCCTGGATAAATCCCACACCCGTAACGTCTCAGACACAACCCCGACGCGCCTGGGCCACCTGTTAGGCCCCGGGGGGCCGATTGGCCCGGGGCCGATATGGTGGGACCGCCATGGCGAAGATCCTTACGACGTTCAAGAACGGCACGCGGGCCGCGTTCGACCCGGTCGGACGTGTGCTGATCCGTGCTGGCATCTCCCCGGACGCGGTCACGGTCTTCGGGACCGTCGGCGTCGTCGCCGTCTCGGTGATCTTTGCAGGGCGTGGACAGCTCCTCATCGCCACCCTGGCGATCACCGCGTTCGCCCTGCTCGATGTGGTCGACGGGGCGATGGCCCGGGCCCGGGGCCACAGCACGAAGTTCGGCGGCGTGCTCGACTCCACCATGGACCGGGTCGCCGACGGCGCGGTCTTCGGCGCGCTCGCCTGGTGGCTCGGCAGCACCGGGCAGGGCGTGCTCGCGGGTGTCACGATCTTCTGCCTGGTCGGCGGCCAGGTCGTGTCGTACGTGAAGGCCCGTGCCGAGGGCGCCGGGCTGCGCTGCGACGTCGGCATCGCCGAGCGCCTCGAGCGGCTCGCCCTGCTCGGTGTCGGCGGCCTGCTGCACGGCGCGGGCGTGACCTGGGGCCTCGGCGCCGCCCTCTGGCTCCTCGCCGTCCTCACCCTGATCACCATCGTGCAGCGCCTCCTGTTCGTCCGCGAACAGGACCGGACCGCGGTGGCCCCGTGAGCGGACGAGGGATCGACCTGGCGTTCGCCGCCGGATGGCGGGTGGTGCGGGCCATGCCGGCACCCGTCGCCCGGGGCTTGTTCCGGGCCGCCGCCGACCGGGCCGCCCGCAAGCGTGGGCCGGGCACCCAGCGGCTCGCCGCCAACGTGCGCCGCGTCGTCGGGCCCGACCTGCCGGACGCCGAGTTCGACCTGCTGGTGCGCGACGCGCTGCGCTCCTACGCCCGGTACTGGATGGAGGCGTTCCGGCTGCCGTCCACGACGCTCAAGCAGCGGATGGCCTTCCGCATGCACCGGGGCGAGCTGCTGCGCGAGGCGCACGAGGCCGGCACGGGCGCCGTCGTCGCCCTGTCGCACTCGGGCAACTGGGACGCGGCCGGGGCGTGGCTCGTCGGCGGTGGCACGCCGCTGACCACGGTCGCGGAGCGGCTCAAGCCCGAGTCGGTCTACCGGCGCTTCCTGGCCTACCGCGAGTCGCTCGGGATGGGGATCCTCCCGCTCACCGGCGGCGACCGGCCCGTGCTCGAGGAGCTCGAGGAGCGCCTCGCCAAGGCCCACGTCGTGCCGCTGCTGGCCGATCGTGACCTGTCCCGGCGCGGGGTCGACGTGACGTTCTTCGGCGGGCGGACCCGCATGCCGGCCGGGCCCGCGCTGCTCGCGCTGCGCACCGGGGCGCCGCTGTTCGTGGTCAACCTGTGGTACGAGGCGGACGCCGCGTGCGGCGAGGTCATCGGGCCGATCGAGGTGCCCGACCCGGCCACCGGCCCGCTGGACGCCCGGGCGAAGGCGCTGACCCAACGGATCGCCGACGAGTTCGCCGTCGGCATCGCGCGCCACCCGCGCGACTGGCACATGATGCAGAAGCTCTGGCTCGACGAGCCCGCATCCTGAGGTGGTGCGTATGCGCGTCGGGATCGTGTGTCCGTATTCGTTCGAGGTGCCCGGCGGGGTGCAGAACCACGTCCGCGACCTCGCCGAGACGCTCATCGGCATGGGCCACGACGTGAGCGTGCTCGCCCCCGCCGACGAGGACGACCCGCAGCCGGACTACGTCGTGCCGGCCGGCCGGGCCGTCCCGGTGCCGTACAACGGGTCGGTGGCGCGGCTGTCGTTCGGGCCGATCTCGGCCGCCCGGGTGCGGCGCTGGATCGCCGCCGGCGACTTCGACGTGATCCACGTGCACGAGCCGTTCACCCCGAGCCTCGCGATGCTGGCCGTCGTGGCGGCCAAGCAGCCGGTGGTGGCGACCTTCCACACGGCGATGACCCGCTCGCGCGCGCTGAGCGCCGCGTCCGGCGTGCTCCAGCTCGTACTCGAGAAGATCACCGCGCGGATCGCGGTGAGCTCGTTGGCCCGCAAGGTCCAGGTGGAGCACCTCGGCGGCGGCGCCTGGGAGATCCCCAACGGGGTGGCCGTGGCCAAGTTCGTCGACGCGCCGCCGCTGCCTGGCTGGCCCGGCGAGGGCGGGGCGCTGGGCTTCCTGGGCCGGTTCACCGAGCCACGCAAGGGCTTCCCCGTGCTGCTGGAGGCGTTCGGCCGGCTGTCCGCTGACCGCCCGGGACTGCGGCTGCTCGTCGCCGGGCCCGGCGACCCCGAGGAGCTGACCGAGGACGTGCCGGCCGACGTGCTGTCGCGGATCACGTTCCTGGGCAAGGTCTCCGAGGAGGACAAGGCCCGCATGCTGCGCAGCGTCGACGTGTACGTGGCGCCGAACACCGGCGGCGAGTCCTTCGGCATGATCCTGACCGAGGCCATGGCCGCCGGCACCGCCGTGGTGGCCAGCGACCTTGACGCGTTCCGTCGGGTCCTCGACGGCGGGCGGGCCGGCGAGCTGTTCGACAACGGCGACGCGGATGACCTGGCCCGCGCCATCGGCGGCCTGCTCGACGACCCCGCCGCCCGCGCCGACCAGGTCGCCCGGGCGCGGGCCGTCGTCGCCACGTACGACTGGCCGGTGGTGGCCGAGCGGGTGCTCGAGGTCTACGCCAGCGCGATCGAGGCCACGCCCGCCGAGGAGGACGAGGTCGGCGCCGGCACCTGAATTACGCGTCCGGCGTGTCGCGCTATTACGATGCGGCCGATGTGGTGGGTGGTGGCGGTGGTGACGGCGGTCGTGCTCGTCGCCACGTACGTGACGTGGACGGCCGGTCGGGTGGACCGGCTGCACGCGCGCGCCGCCGCCGCGTACTCGGCGCTGGACGCCCAGCTGGTGCGGCGCGCGGCGACGGCCGTGGAGCTGGGGGAGCGGGCCGGCCTGGCCGACCTGCCGCCGACCGCGAAGGCCGCGATCACGGCGCGGGCCGACGAGCGCGAGCTCGCCGAGAACGATCTCACCCACGCCCTGCGCGAGGTGCGGCCCGCGGCGGACGCGCCGGAGGAGATCCACGAGAGCCTGCGCGCGGCCGCGGCGGCCAGCCGCCGCGTCGCGCTCGCCCGTCAGGTGCACAGTGACCTGGTACGCGACGCCCGCGCGATCCGCCGGCGGCCCATGGTCCGGGTGCTGCGCCTGTGCCGGCATCATCCCGAGCCGCACTTCTTCGACATCGACGACCCGACGCTGGAACTGTCCGACTGACTGACGATGTGTCCGGTTACCGGCGCGTCGGGCGGCAGTCTGCCCCGTCCGGTGGTCATTTCGCAGCGCGTACCATGAGGTTTGTTCATCCAGCAGCCCTGAGGAGCAGCGAAGCCGTGTCCGAGCACACCACGCCGACCCAGAACACCGCCGACACCTCGACCGCCCCGGTCATCGGGAGCGCCCGCGTCAAGCGGGGCATGGCCGAGATGCTCAAGGGCGGCGTCATCATGGACGTCGTCACGCCGGAGCAGGCCAAGATCGCCGAGGACGCCGGCGCCGTCGCCGTCATGGCGCTCGAGCGCGTCCCCGCCGACATCCGCGCCCAGGGCGGCGTCTCCCGGATGTCCGACCCCGACATGATCGACGGCATCATCAACACCGTCTCGATCCCGGTGATGGCCAAGGCCCGCATCGGTCACTTCGTCGAGGCCCAGGTCCTGCAGGCGCTCGGCGTCGACTACATCGACGAGTCCGAGGTGCTCACCCCGGCCGACTTCGAGCACCACATCGACAAGTGGGCGTTCACGGCGCCGTTCGTCTGCGGTGCCACCAACCTCGGCGAGGCGCTGCGCCGCATCAACGAGGGCGCCGCCATGATCCGCTCGAAGGGCGAGGCGGGCACGGGCGACGTCTCCAACGCCACCACCCACATGCGCAGGATCCGGGCCGAGATCGCCAAACTGACCTCCCTGCCCGAGGACGAGCTCTACGTCGCCGCCAAGGAACTCCAGGCGCCGTACGAGCTGGTCAAGGAGATCGCGACCACCGGCAAGCTGCCCGTCGTGCTGTTCACCGCCGGCGGCATCGCCACCCCCGCCGACGCGGCCATGATGATGCAGCTCGGCGCCGAGGGTGTGTTCGTGGGCTCCGGCATCTTCAAGTCCGGCAACCCGGCCCAGCGTGCGGCCGCGATCGTCAAGGCCACCACCTTCTACGACGACCCGGACGTGCTCGCCAAGGTCTCCCGCGGCCTGGGCGAGGCCATGGTCGGCATCAACGTCGACGAGATCCCGCAGCCGCACCGCCTGGCCGAGCGCGGGTGGTGACCGGCGACCTGGTCGTGGGCGTGCTCGCCCTGCAGGGCGACGTCCGCGAGCATCTGCACGCCCTCGCCGAGGCCGACGCGCTGGCCCGCCCCGTGCGCCGGCCCGAGGAGCTGGACACGGTCGACGCGCTCGTGATCCCCGGCGGCGAGTCCACCACGATCGGCAAGCTGGCCGTGGAGTTCGGGCTGCTCGAGCCGATCCGCAAGCGGATCGCTGACGGCATGCCCGTCTACGGTTCCTGCGCGGGCATGATCATGTTGGCCGACGAGGTGCTCGACGGCCGCCCCGACCAGCAGAGCTTCGGCGGCATCGAGATGACGGTCCGGCGCAACGCGTTCGGCCGGCAGGTCGACTCGTTCGAGGCGGGGGTGACCGTCGAGGAGATCGAGGGCGGGCCGTTCCACGCCGTGTTCATCCGGGCCCCGTGGGTCGAGCGGGTCGGTCCCGGCGCCACGGTGCTGGCCCGCGTCGATGAGGGCCCGGCTGCGGGTAGGATCGTCGCCGTACGCCAGCGGCATCTGCTCGCCACCGCGTTCCATCCCGAGCTGACCGGGGACCTCCGCGTGCACCGGCACTTCGTGGAGATGGCGCGCGCGGCGCGGACCGCGGACTAGACGACGACGGAGGACTCATGTCAGGCCACTCCAAATGGGCGACGACCAAGCACAAGAAGGCGGTCGTCGACGCCAAGCGGGGCAAGCTCTTCGCGCGCCTGATCAAGAACATCGAGGTGGCGGCCCGCACCGGTGGCGGTGACCCGGCCGGCAACCCGACGCTCTACGACGCCATCCAGAAGGCGAAGAAGAACTCCGTCCCCAACGACAACATCGAGCGCGCCCAGAAGCGCGGGTCGGGCCTCGAGGCCGGCGGCGCCGACTGGCAGACGATCATGTACGAGGGGTACGGCCCGAACGGCGTCGCCATCATGATCGAGTGCCTCACCGACAACCGCAACCGGGCCGCCACCGACGTCCGGGTGGCACTCACCCGCAACGGTGGCTCGCTGGCCGACCCCGGCTCGGTGTCGTACATGTTCTCCCGCAAGGGCGTCGTGATCGTGCCCAAGGCCGGTTCGCTGACCGAGGACGACGTGCTCGTCGCGGTCCTCGACGCCGGCCCCGAGGAGGTCAACGACCTCGGCGAGGCGTTCGAGGTGATCTCGGAGCCGACCAACCTCATCGCGATCCGCACGGCTCTGCAGGACGCCAACATCGAGTACGAGTCGGCCGAGTCCTCCTTCGTGCCGAGCGTCAACGTGGCCCTCGACGAGGACGGCGCCCGCAAGGTCTTCAAGCTCATCGACGCCCTGGAGGACTGCGACGACGTCCAGAACGTCTTCGCCAACTTCGACGTCTCAGATGATGTTATGGCGTTGATCGACGCCTGATGGGCGGCCGCCGCTCACGAGCGGGGATGGTCAGGCTCTCCTGTGCAAAGCCGTGCTTGGCACGGGTCGGCGTTCAAGACGACCTGACCGATACCCTCTTGGGGTGACTCCCGCCGGCATGCCTCTGCCTCTCCGCGCGGCCGTCGTCGGCCTGGTTGCCGCTGCCTCCGGGTACGCCGCCTGCCGGTTCGTGTCGGCGCTCGTGTTGGCGGAAGCTGACCGGAAGCCGGACCTCAGCGGCGTTGGGGTACTCGGTGTCCTGATCCTGTACGGCGTGGGGGCTGGTGTTGTCGCGGCCGTCGTATCGGCCTGGCTGGCCGCGTGGCTCCTCCGCCTGCCCCATCCGTGGCTGTTCGCGTTGGTGGCGTCGGTGCCCGGCCTTTTGGTGGCGTGTCAGACGGGGTGGCTTGTTGTCGTGGTTACGCCATTGGTCTACGCAGCGGTGGTCACGCGGCACCCAGGCGAGGAAGATATGTCGTCAGCGGGATGATGGCACTCATCGATGCCTGATCGGGTCGCCCCGCGGTGGTGACCGTGCCTCGTCGGACGTCTCCGACGATGTCATGGCCCTGATCGACGCCTGACCACGCTGATCGAAGGGTCCACCCGGCGTTTCCGGGTGGACCCTTCGGCGTCCCGCCCGGCGGCACGGTTAGATATCCAATGCTCGGCTGGATATCCTCGTAGTTGGCGGGGCCGTGGCGAAGACCCTCATTGACATCGACGAAGATCTGCTGGCTGAGGCGACCAGAGCGCTTGGCACCGCAACGAAGAAGGACACCGTCAACGAGGCCCTGCGGCGGGCGGTTGAATCGAGCCGTGAGCCGCGTCGGCGCGCGCTGGAGGAGTTGCAGCTCATCGCCGATGAGGGTGGCATCGACTTCGGCAAGATTGCGGAGCTCGACGAGTGAATTCTCTCGTCGACACGGGCGCACTGGTACGAATCACCAGACGCCAGGTCGATCCCCAGTGGTACGACGCGGTCGATCGGGGACTCGTCGCGGTGTGCCAGCCAGTCATCGTCGAGATGCTGGCCGGGGTGGACGCCAAGAACTTCGACCGCGTCAACGACCTGCTCCGGGATGCGTACCCATGGGTTCCCGTTCCTGACGACGCCTGGTCGATGGTGGAAGCCGTCCAGCGTGAGTTGGCTACGCGGAGTCAACATCAGGGCCTGTCCGTGGCGGACTATCTGGTGATGGCGACCGCGATCCGACTCAAGCTCGTCGTTCTGCAGAGGACCCGGCCTTCGAGACCGTGGCGCGATCCCTGCCTCAGCTACAGCAACAGAGGATCACCCAGCGGTTGTGATGGCGTCCCATCGGATGGCCCGATGTCGTGGTGGTCGATCTGCCGGGAATGTAGATGAATTGATCACGGAGGGCGCACTAGCGTCCGCCGCATGACCTATCAGCATCCCCTGGCCTACCTGCTGGGGATCGAGGGCCTCGCGCTGCTGCGCGCCTGGGTCGGTGACTTCGACAAGGACTTCGTGGACCGGCGCCTCGCCGAGGTGCGCCGCCTGCTGGACACCGAGGCCCTCGCCGGCCACGACGGCGTGCTGGTCGACCGGGGCGACACGCGCACCGGATACCGGCAGTGGGCCGCTTCCTACGACGCGCCGCGCAACAGTCTGTTCGACCTCGACGAACCCGTCATGCATCAGATCATCGACGCGCTCCCGCCCGGGGACGCCCTCGACGCGGCCTGCGGCACCGGTCGGTATGCCGGGTATCTGGCCGGGCGCGGCCACCGGGTGGTCGCCATGGACAGCTCACCGGACATGCTCGCCCAGGCCCGGGCCCGGGTACCGTCGGCGGAGCTCCTCCTCGGCGACCTGCACCACCTGCCGCTGCCGGACGACTGCGTCGACCTGGTGGTGACCGGCCTCGCGCTGTCCCACGTGCCGTCGCTGGACCCGGTGATGGCCGAGTTCGCCCGGGTCCTGCGCCCCGGCGGGCACCTGGCCATCTCCGACGCACACCACGAGATCGTCTTCCGCGGCTCGAATCCGCACGCGCTCGGGCCCAACGGTGAACCCGGCCTGGTCGCCAGCTACCGCCACACCCCCGGCGCCTTCCTGCGCGCCGCGCTCCCCGCCGGCCTGCAGGTCCGGCGGTGTGAGGAACCCGGGAGGCCGACGCTCGACACACCGGCGCCGCCGGCGCCCGCCGAGCTCACGGTGAGCGGCTGGCACGAGTGGCCGTGGTCGCTGCTGAGCCTCGTTCCCGAGGCGACCAGTGCGGCCTGGGCCGTCCCGGGCGTCATCGTCTGGCTCTTCGAACTTCCGGAACAACCCCATTTGACCCAGCGATGAGAGCCGGCGGTGATGGTGGTGTTCGAGAGTGGAGATCAGCGTTTTCTGTGCAGGACTGTGGCTGGGCTGCGCTCCGGCACAGGAGACGGCGATCTCCACCCCGGCCGGGGCCACCCGAATGGTTACGGGACATGCCCTGACCCGCGAGGTGGTGCGGAGAAGCGATGTGGCCCGGCGGCCCTAGACTGCGGCGCGTGTATCAGTCCGTCCCCTTCACCCGGGCGATCATCGCCGAGGAGCTGCGTGACCTCGGCGTGCGTACGGGTTCGACGCTGTTGGTGCATGCCTCGTACCGGAGCGTCGGGTTCGTCGCCGGCGGGCCGCAGGCGGTGGTGCACGCGTTCCTGGACGTCCTCGGTCCGGACGGGACGCTCGTGGTGCCGACGCATACGCCCGACAACACCGACCCGACCGGGTGGTGTAACCCGCCGGTGCCCGAGACCTGGTGGGGGCCGATCCGCACGCAGGCGCCCGGCTTCGATCCGGCGCTGACGCCGAGCCGGTGGATGGGCAGGCTCGCCGAGACCGTCCGTACCTGGCCGGGCGCCGTGCGCAGCGCGCACCCGCACGTGTCCTTCGCCGCGCTGGGCCGGCACGCGGAGGAGATCACCGCCGGGCACCGCGTCGACGACGCGCTGGGGGACTCGTCGCCGCTCGGCGCGGTCTACCGTCTCGACGGGCAGGTGCTGCTGCTGGGTTGCGGGCACGACTCGAACACGTCGCTGCACCTGGCCGAGTGGCGCCAGCCGGCACCGCCGCGCGGTCCCCGGGGCGCCGCGATCCGCCGCCCGGACGGGACCAGCGAGTGGATCACGTGGGTCGACGTGATCGAGAACGAGGAGGTCTTCGCCGACCTGGGCGTCGATCTTGAGGCCACCGGCGCGGTGGCGGTCGGCGGGGTGGGGCTGGCGACCGCGCGGCTCATGTCCCAGCGCGCCGCCGTCGACTTCGCCACCACGTGGATCGCCAGCCATGGCGCCGCTCAGTGAGGCTTTGGGGGCAGCGGACGACCCGTGCCCCCAAAGCGTCGTCACTCACCTCGCTGCGGGGTGAGCCGCCGGCAGTTCAGCAGCCGCCCCAGCCGCCCCATCCGTAGGGGCCGAACCCGCCGTAGCCGTACGGGCCGAACGCGCCGTAGCCGTACGGACCGAACCCGCCGTAGCCGTACGGGCTGAAGCCGTACGGGCTGAAGCCGAACGAGCTGAAGCCGTACGGGACGGCGAATCCGGGGTAGCCGAAGCCGCCCCACCCGCAGGTCACGACAGCCGCCGTCCGGGCCTGCGCGGCCGGCTTGCTGGATGCGTACGCGGGGGCGCTGACCGCGCCCAGGAACAGCGCCGTCCCCAGAACGGTCGTGAGAATTCTCCGCCTCATGTGTCCTCCTATGACAATTTCCGAACTACCGCGAATCAGTTTCGATAAGCACCAATTCCGGCATGCGATATATAACATGCCGTAAACGGACAATCGTGTTGAATTGCGGAACTTATTCGGTGTCGAGAACATGAAGACGGGGTGTCGCGCCGGCGCCGTGGGTCCGATGCGGAGTGTGGTGGCGAGACCCTGGGGGCAACGGACGCCCGTGCCCCCAGGGTCTCGCCAGCGAACTGAAATGTGGCCGGCGGTGGTGCCCCGCACCTACCGCCCGGCCCTCACCCGTGGGTCAGAATCCGCCGCCGAATCCGCCGCCGTCGAATCCGCCGCCGAAGTCCCCGCCTCCGCCGAACCCTCCGCCGAACCCTCCGCCACCGCCGAACCCGCCGCCGCCACCGAACCCGCCGCCGCCACCGAACCCGCCGCCGCCGTAGCCGCCGTACCCACGACCGCCGCAGCGTCCGTAGCCGCCGTACGGGTAGCCGATGATCCCGCCGATGATGATGATCGCCCCGAACCCGCCGCAGGTCACGACCGACGCCGTCCGCGCTGGTGCCGCCGTCTCGGTGGCCGCCTGTGCGGGCGTGCTGACCGCGCCCAGGAACAGCGCTGCCCCCAGGGCCGGGATGAGAAGCTTCCGTCGCATGTGTCCTCCTGAATTGTTAGACATTTGACCATGAATTAGTTTCTATGCACCTAATTCTTGTCCATGCGATATATAACATGTCCGAATCGGACGATCACGTGACTTGAGGGACATTCTTCGACGTGGAGAACGCGAAACGGGTGGCACCCCGCGCGGTGCCACCCGTTTCGGGGCTGGACGGCGTTACGTGGTGGGCGGCTGGGCCGGCTCGGACTCGTCGGTGCGCGGGTGGGGGACCTTGCCCTGGGCCACCAGCGCGTCGCGGATCTCGCTGAGGAGCTTGACCTCCTCGCTCGGTGCCGCCGGCGGCGGCACCTCGCCCCGCTTGCGGCGCTCGGCCAACTTGTTCATGGGAAGTACGACGAGGAAGTACAGTACCGCGGCCGTGATCACGAAGGTGATCAGCGCGTTCAACGCCAGGCCCCAGTCGAACTCCTGGCCGCGGATTATGAAGGTCGCGCCCTTGATCCCCTCGCCGCCGCCGAAGACGCGGATGAGCGGGGTGAGGAATGCGTTGGTGATGCTCGTCACCAGGGTGCTGAAGGCGGCGCCGATGACGACACCGACCGCGAGGTCGATGACATTGCCCCGCATGATGAAGTCCCGGAATCCCTTGAGCACCAACCACTCCTCGCTGTCGACAGGCCGTCGCTCGCCGCGTACCCACTACGTCGTGACCCTATGGGGTGATCCCAGCATGTGCCACCGGGCGCGGGTGGTCGGCGTGACGCGCGAACCGGTGACAGAATGCGTTCCGTGAAGACCTTCGACGACCTGTGGGGCGAGCTGACCGCCAAGGCGACCGAGGGCACGCCGGGTTCGGGCACCGTGGCGCTGCTCGCCAAGGGTGTGCACGGGGTCGGCAAGAAGGTGGTCGAGGAGGCCGCCGAGGCCTGGATGGCCGCCGAGCACGAGGGCCCCGAGCGCGCCGCGGAGGAGATCGCCCAACTGCTGTACCACGCCCAGGTGCTGATGATCGCGAGCAAGGTGGACATCAAGGACGTTTACCGACATCTGTGATGTCGTTCGTCCTCGTCTCCCCGTTCACAAGATCATTTAAACAGGAGTACCTGATGCTGCGTGTCGCCATTCCGAACAAGGGCGGGCTGGCGCCGGCCGCCGCCGCCATGCTGCGCGAGGCGGGCTACCGCCAACGCACCGACGACAAGGACCTGACCTGCCTCGACGCCGCCAACGACGTCGAGTTCTTCTACCTGCGCCCCCGCGACATCGCCACCTACGTCGGCTCGGGCGACCTCGACCTCGGCGTGACCGGCCGCGACCTGCTGGTCGACTCCGGCGCGGCCGCCGAGGAGGTGCTCACGCTGGGCTTCGGGCCGTCGACCTTCCGGTTCGCGGCGCCCCCCGGCCGCGCCCGCACCATCGCCGACCTCGCCGGGGCGCGCGTCGCCACGGCGTACCCGGGGGTGGTCTCGAAGTTCTTCGCCGACCAGGGCATCGACGCCACGGTGGTGCGCCTCGACGGGGCGGTCGAGAACGCGGTCGGGCTGGGCGTGGCGGACGCGATCGCCGACGTCGTCGACACCGGGACCACGCTGCGCCGGGCGGGCCTGGAGCTGGTCGGCGAGCCGGTGCTGCGCTCGGAGGCGGTGCTGATCCGCCGCGCCGACGCCCCCGCCAACGGGCCGGTCACCCAGATCGTGCGCCGCCTGCAGGGCGTGCTGGTCGCCCGCCGGTACGTGATGCTGGCCTATGACGTGCGCGCCGACCTGCTGGAGGAGGCGAGCAAGCTGACCCCCGGCATCGAGTCGCCGACCATCTCGCCGCTGCACCGGGAGGGGTGGGTCGCCGTCCAGGCGATGGTCGCCCGTGCCGATGTGCACAGGGTCATGGACGACCTGTACGAGATCGGCGCGCGCGCCATCCTCGTCAACGACATCCTCGCCTGCCGTCTCTAGCAGAACTCGTCGAGCAGCCGGTAGAAGGCGATCCCCGCCGGATCCGGCGGCTGTCGAGCACCTCGACCGCCGGGAGCCCGTGGGAACGCAGCCAGGTCAGCCGTTCGGCCTCGCTGACCAGGTCGTGGCGTGGGTCGGCGGACCGCTTGCGGTAGACGTCGCCGCGTCGCTCCACCGTGGCGCCGGACATGCCGACCGTGACCGGGATCCACATGCTCTAGTCGCCGACCGTGCAGGTGACCTTGCCCTTGACGTCCTTGCCGACGAGCACGGTGGTGGTCGACGTGACGGTCCGGCCCGGGTCGACGCCCGTGGCGACGCCGATGCCCTGCCCCAGGCGGGTGCCGTCCGGGGCCGCCACGTCGAACGTCGGCGTGTACGTGCGCGGGCGCTTGCCCGAGTTGGTGGCCTTCCAGGCGACCTCGACGGACGGCACGAACTGGCTGCGCCGCAGCGTGCAGCCGGTGACGCGCACGTCCGTCTTCACGGCGTTGAGCTCGGCGTTGATGTCCTCGATCGCGTCGCTGCCGGCACGCGTCACGAGGTACGCCGCCGTGCCGGCCCCACCGCCGCAGAACACGACCGCGGCGGTGAGGCCGAGGATCAGGGCACGCCTGGACCAGCGCCGCGGCGCCGGGGCCGGCGGCGGGGCGGGGACGACGACGTAGACGGGGGGTGCGGTGTAGCCGGGCTGTCGCCCCCGCGGATCCGGGTACACGCTTACACCACCTCGCTGACGGGCGCCGCGCGCCGGTGTCACCCGGCGCGCGGCGCGCCGGGTCAGTCCTTCAGCTTGCAGTTCACCGCGCCGCCGTGGGGCGTGTCGAGCTTGACGCTGGTCATGTAGACGACGCGCTGCCCGGCACGGATCCCGGTCTTCGCGTCGCCGCCGCTGCCCAGTTGCTTGCCGTCGGCGGACTCCACGACGAACGTGGGCTTGTAGTCGCGCGGCGTCGCGGCCGAGTTGACGACCTCCCATGACACGGTGACCGTGGGCGTCGCCTGGCCGTTCAGCAGGGTGCACGCCAGGATGGTGATGTCCTGCCGCTCGGGCGAGGTGCCGCCGGTGGAGGTCGAGCGCTCGGTGGACACGAAGTAGGCGACGCCGGCCACCCCGAGTCCGCAGAAGATCACCAGGACGACCGCGATGATGCCGATGATCAGACCCCAGCGCGTCTGGTTCCGCGGCGGGGCCGGCGGGTAGCCCGGCACGCCGGGCGGGTAGCCCGGGTATCCGGTCGGCGCGCCCGGGTAGCCGGCGGACGCCGGATAGCCGGGCGCGGCCGGGGGATAGCCGGGGGGAGCGGGCGCCGGGTAGCCGGGCGGTGGCGCGGTGGGATAGCCCGGCGCGGACGGGTAACCCTGGGGCGGCGGGTATCCCGGGGTGGCGGCGGGATAGCCGGGTGCGGCGCCGGGATAGGCCGGCGGGTAGCCGGGGCTACCGGGCGGCGGGTAGCCCGGGTCCGGTGGCGTCGGGTCCTGGGGCGTAGTCAATCGGGTGGGCTCCATCAGCGAGGCGGTACGGGGGGTGGGCGGGTCGATAGACCGACCTCACACTTTCCCACACCGCCGGTCGCCCGTGGGGGCGGAGATCAACTGAAGATCAGGTAGCGATGGTGAGGTTGGGGCCGGCCGCCCGACCGCCGTCGTCACCGGTGGTCACCGGGCCTGCCAGGTTGCGGCCCGGCGGGCGATGGCAGACTCGGCAGCCGTGAGTGACGTCGAGACCCTGCCCGTGACCTTCCGGCCCCGTCGCGTCCGCACGGTCTGCTACATCCTGGCGGTGGTGGTCGTGGTCTTCTTCGCGATCATCGGCATGCTGCTGAAGGGGCCGACCGACAGCGGGCGGGGCGTGTTCACCACGGCCGACCAGGTCGCCATGATCGCCCTGGGCGTGCTCGGGGCGCTGGCCGTGCTGGCGTTCGCCCGGCCGCGGGTGACCGCCGATGCCGAGCGGGTGCGCATCCGCAACATCGTCGGCGGGTACGACCTGCCGTGGTCGGTGGTGCGCGGGGTGCGGTTCACCACCGGGAACCCGTGGGTGACGCTGGAGCTGGCCGACGACGAGGTCGTCGCGATCATGGCGATTCAGGCCGTGGACAAGGAGTACGCCGTGCACGCCGCCCGCACGCTGCGCGGCCTGCTGGCGGACAGCCGTGCGCTTGACGTGGCCGCCGATTCGGAGTAGGCGGGCGGCGCCTGCTACAGTAGCGGGGTAGACCGTGCCGGGACGTGTGCCCGGCTCTCCAAGTGGAGCGCCCGCTCCCACCCGAGTCGCCGTCATGGCAGCCGGGTTTCGGTCACCCGAGCCGGTATTCCGGCGCGGGTTCTGCGTGCCATCGTGCGCGCGACCGGTCGAGCGGGCCCTGGCATGCGCCGGGGCCCTTCGTTGTAGGGCATTTCACCGGGGGATCCTCCGTGAGGCGGGGCGGCCTGCACGCAGGCGACGGCGCGGGTGCGCTGTCGTTGAGGACGGACCTAGGAGGCCCCATCAGCGTCGAGCCACGCGTCAATGACCAGATCCGTGCCCGAGAGGTCCGCCTGGTCGGTCCTGAGGGCGAGCAGGTGGGCATCGTGCCCATCGAGCGAGCGCTCCAGCTGGCCGCGGACGTGGATCTGGATCTGGTCGAGGTTGCGCCCATGGCGCGCCCTCCGGTGTGCAAGCTCATGGACTTCGGCAAGTTCAAGTACGAGAGCGCACTGAAGGCGCGGGAAGCCCGGCGCAACCAGCAGCAGACCGTCATCAAGGAGATGAAGCTCCGCCCCAAGATCGACTCGCACGACTACGAGACCAAGAAGGGTCACGTCGTGCGGTTCCTGAAGGCGGGCGACAAGGTCAAGGTGACGATCATGTTCCGCGGCCGCGAGCAGAGCCGCCCGGAGCTGGGTCGCCGGCTCCTGGACAGGCTCTCGCAGGAGGTCGCTGACCTGGGGTTTGTCGAGGCCGCTCCGAAGCAGGACGGTCGTAATATGATCATGGTTATCGCTCCGCACCGCTCTCTCAAGGTGGCTGCGCGCGGGTCCAAGGGCGCCGAGGGCGCCGAGGGCGAGATCGCGTCGGCCGAGGTGGCGGCGAGCAACGGTACGGGCGAATAAGGGGAGAACCTTTCAATGCCGAAGATGAAGAGCCACACCGGCATGGGCAAGCGGGTCAAGGTGACCGGCTCCGGCAAGATCGTTGGCGAGCAGGCCGGCAAGCGCCACCTCCTGGAGGGCAAGTCCTCCCGGCGCACCCGTCGCCTCACCGGCACGGTCGAGATGTCCGCTGTGGACACCAAGCGCATTAAGAAGATGTTGGGCCGCTGACGCGCGGCACGGCGGTCCCACCCCGGGGACCGACCCATCGATGACAAGCTGACCGGCCCGAGCGGGCCGGTCGTTGACGAGGAGTGACAACGTGGCACGCGTCAAGCGGGCAGTCAACGCCCAGAAGAAGCGTCGTACCGTCCTGGAGGGCGCCGCCGGTTACCGCGGCCAGCGCTCCCGCCTGTACCGCAAGGCCAAGGAGCAGATGCTCCACTCCATGCAGTACGCGTACCGGGACCGCCGCGACCGCAAGGGCGACTTCCGCCAGCTGTGGATCACGCGCATCAACGCCGCCGCGCGCGCGAACGGCCTGACCTACAACCGCCTGATCCAGGGCCTGCGCCTGGCCGGCATCGAGGTCGACCGCAAGATCCTGGCCGAGCTGGCGGTCAACGACGCGGCCGCCTTCGCCGGCCTCGTCGAGGTGGCCCGCGCGGCCATCCCGGCCGCCGACGCGGCCGCCGCCTGACCCACGCGTCAGGAATGCAGCAACCACGACCCGGGGACGGTCTGTTCACCGAACGGACCCCCCGGGTCGTCGCTGCTCGCAAGCTGCAACGCCGCAAGGACCGCGACGCGACGGGCCGCTTCCTCGCCGAGGGACCGCAGGCGGTCCGCGAGGCCCTCGCCGCCCCGAAGACGGTCCGCGAGCTGTTCGCCACCGCCGAGGCCGCCGACCGCTACCCCGAGCTGATCGCCCAGGCGCCGACCGTCTCGATCGTCACCGACGCCGCCATGGCGTCGCTGGCGGAGACCGTCCACCCGCAGGGCCTCGTGGCCGTCTGCGAGTTCCTCGACCTGCCCCTGCACGACGCGCTGCGCGCAACGCCGCGCCTGGTCGTCGTGCTGGCCGGCATCGCCGACCCCGGCAACGCGGGCACCGTGCTGCGCACCGCCGACGCCGCCGGCGCGGCCGCCGTGATCTTTCCCGACGACACCGTCGACCCGTACAACGGCAAGTGCGTGCGGGCGTCGGCCGGCAGCCTGTTCCACGTCGACGTGGTGCGCGGCGGCGACACCCTGACCACCGTCGGGCTACTGCGCGACGCCGGCCTGCGGGTCCTCGCCGCGGACGCCTACGGCGCCAGGGACCTTGAGGAGTACGCCGACGACGGCGGGCTGTCCGGGCGTACCGCCTGGGTTTTCGGCGCCGAGGCCCACGGCCTCGCGCCGGCCGTCGCCGAGGCCGCGCACGCGCGGGTCAAGGTGCCCATCCACGGCCGCGCGGAGAGCCTCAACCTGGCTGCCGCCGCAGCCGTGTGCCTGTATGCTTCAGCGAGAGCCCTGAGTCGAGAGTGATCCTCATGATGCCCACGCTTTCGTTTATGCGGCCCGCCGGTGGCGGGCAGCGGGGCTGACGCGACTTTCCCTCCCCTGACTGACCTTCCCGCACCGGCGGGCCGCGGTGAAACCGCGCGTCCGTACTATGTGTCGGTTGCCTCCCGGAGGACAGTCATGACGTACCGAAACGACCCGTACGACCCGAAGCAGGTCGCGCTGCTCGATCAGGCCGCGCTGGACGACGCGATCGCCCAGGCCGAGAAGGCCTTCGCCGACGCCGACGACCTCGACGCGCTCGGCGGCATCCGCCACCAGCACCTCGGCGACCGCGCCCCGGTGTCCCTGGCCCGCCGCGAGATCGGCGCCCTGCCGCCGCACGCCAAGGCCGACGCCGGCGCGCGCGTCAACGCCGCGCGCACCGCGATCGAGGGCACCTTCCGCGCCCGGCAGGCGCAGCTGGCCGAGGAGCAGGCCCGCCGCGTGCTCGTCGAGGAGACCGTCGACGTCACGCTGCCGACGGCCCGGCACCCGCGCGGCGCGCGCCACCCGCTGACGACGCTCATGGAGCACATCGGCGACCTGTTCGTCGGCATGGGCTACGAGATCGCCGAGGGCCCCGAGGTCGAGCTGGAGTGGGCCAACTTCGACGCGCTCAACATCGGCGCCGACCACCCGGCCCGCGGCCTGATGGACACGTTCCACGTCGGCGAGGAGGGGGCCGGCCTGGTGCTGCGCACGCACACCTCGCCGGTGCAGGCGCGCACGATGCTGTCGCGCAAGCCGCCCATCTACGTGGTGTGCCCCGGTCGGGTCTACCGCACCGACGAGCTGGACGCCACGCACACGCCCGTCTTCCACCAGGTCGAGGGCCTGGTGGTGGACGAGGGCATCACGATGGCGCACCTGCGCGGCACGCTCGACCACTTCGCCCGGCAGATGTTCGGGCCGGAGGCGCGCACCCGCTGGCGCCCGCACTACTTCCCGTTCACCGAGCCGTCGGCGGAGTTCGACGTGTGGTTCGCCCAGCACCGCGACGGGCCGCGTTGGGTCGAGTGGGGCGGCTGCGGCATGGTCAACCCGCGCGTGCTGCGGGCCTGCGGCATCGACCCGGACCGGTACTCGGGCTTCGCGTTCGGCATGGGCATCGAGCGCACGCTCATGTTCCGCAACGGGGTGAGCGATATGCACGACATGGTCGAGGGCGACGTGCGGTTCACCCGCGCGTTCGGGATGGAGGTGTGACCGTGAGGATTCCCCTTTCGTGGCTGCGGGAGTTCGTCGCGCTTCCCGCCGACCTTTCCCCGGCCGACCTGGAGCGGGCGCTCGTCGGCCTCGGCATCGAGGTCGACGACGTCACCGACCAGCGCGAGACGGTCAAGGGTGACCTGGTCGTCGGTCGCGTCCTGGAGGTCGAGGAGCTGACCGGCTTCAAGAAGCCGATCCGCTTCTGCCGCGTGGACGTCGGCCGCGAGGAGCCGCAGGAGATCGTCTGCGGCGCGACCAACTTCGTCGCCGGCGACCTCGTCGTGGTGATCCTGCCCGGCGGCGAGCTGCCGGGCGGGTTCCGCATCGGCGCGCGCAGGACGTACGGGCGCAACTCCAACGGCATGATCTGCTCGTCGCGGGAGCTGGGCCTGTCGGACGACCACGCCGGCATCATCGTGCTGCCGCCGTCGACCGACGCCCTGCCCGGCGAGGACGCGCGGGCCATCGTCGGCCTCGACGACGTGCTGCTGGAGCTGGAGATCACCCCGGACCGCGGGTACGCCATGTCGGTGCGCGGCATCGCCCGCGAGCTGTCGCACGCCCTCGGCGTCGCGTTCACCGACCCGGCCGCGGGCGACGCGCCCGGCGCCACCGACGAGCCGGCGTACCCGATCGAGGTGCGCGACACGCGCGGCTGCGACCGGTTCGCGGCCCGGGCCGTGCGTGGCGTCGATCCGTCCGCCGCGTCGCCGGCCTGGATGCAGAAGCGGCTCACGATCGCCGGCATCCGGGTCATCTCGCTGCCCGTCGACATCACCAACTACCTGATGCTGGAGCTCGGCCAGCCCATGCACGCGTTCGACCTGGCCGCGCTGCGCGGTCCGCTGGTCGTGCGCCGGGCGGTGCCGGGGGAGCGGATGACCACCCTCGACGGCGTCGAGCGCCGCCTCGACGTCGAGGACATGGTCATCTGCGACACCGGCATCCCGTCGTCCGTGGCGGGTGCCGAGGGCACCCCGATCTCGCTGGCCGCCGTCATGGGCGGCGAGACCTCCGAGGTCGCGGCCGACACCACCGACGTGCTGTTCGAGGCCGCGCACTGGGACCCGGTGATGGTGAGCCGCACGGCCCGCCGGCACCGGCTGTGGAGCGAGGCCGCCAAGCGCTGGGAGCGCGGCGTCGACCCGACGGTCGCGCTCGTCGCGATCGACCGGGCCGTGGCGCTGCTCGTCGAGCACGGCGGCGGCACGCCCGGCGCCGAGATCCTCGACGTGAACCACGTGCGCTCGCTCGCCCCGGTCGCGCTCGACGCCTCGCTGCCCACGCGGCGCATCGGCGTCGAGTACCCGGTGGACCGGGTCGTGGAGATCCTTGAGCAGGTGGGTTGCTCGGTTTCCGGCGCTGACGGGGTGCTGACGGTCACGCCGCCGCCGTGGCGGCCGGACCTGACCGAGCCGGCCGACCTCGTCGAGGAGGTCGCCCGACTGGGCGGCTACGACGAGATCCCCGGCGCGCTGCCGCAGGCCCCGGCCGGCAGCGGGCTCACGCCCGCGCAGCGTCGCCGCCGGGCCGTGGGCCGGTCGCTGGCCGAGGCCGGGTACGTCGAGGTGCTGTCGTACCCGTTCGTGTCGCCGGGGTTCGCCGACGCCCTCGGCCTGCCCGCCGACGATGAGCGCCGGCCCGCCGTCCGCCTGGCGAACCCGATCTCGACGGAAGAACCTTTCCTGCGTACGTCGCTGCTGCCGCCGCTGCTGGCGACCCTGCGCCGCAACCTCGGCCGGGGCGCCCGCGACGTGGCCCTGTACGAGCAGGGCCTGGTCTTCCACCCCGTCGACGGCGCGGGCGCGCCGCCGGCCATGGGCGTGGACCGGCGGCCCACCGACGCGGAGTTTGCCGCGGCCGACGCCGTCCTGCCACGCCAGCCGTGGCACGTCGCGGCCGTCCTCGTGGGCGAGGCCGACCCCGCCGGCTGGTGGGGCGCGGGCCGCCCG
>NZ_BAAALT010000146.1:184-721 GCF_039528515.1 Luedemannella flava | reverse complement strand
CGGACGGGCGCTGGGTGGATGCGACGGTGATGATGCCCGCGGCGCGGCCTCGGGCGACGATGTCGCGCACCAGGGTCCGGAACTCTTCTTGCTGTTCCTTGGTGCCGACGGTGACGGTGAAGTACGCCAGCTCGTCAATGCACAGAAGCTTGGCGCGGAAGCCGTCGCCGGGAACGATCTTCTTGCGGCCCGTGCGGGCCAGGTGCAGGTAGCGCTCATCCAGATCTTTCTGGAGTTCGAGCAGGACGCGAAGTGCCTTGGTCATGTCGTTGCCGACGAACTGGCTCGCGACCGGTGCGTACGGCAACAGTTCAACGATCTTGCCGTCGATCAGGATGAGATCTACGTCGATGCACAATGCGGCGTGGGCGACGATGTTGCCTTGGGCTACGGACTTGCCCGCGCCGGGTTCACCACCGATGAGGATGTTGCGGTACATCAGGCCGACACGGACTGACCTGCCGCGTGCGTCGAGACCCAGGTAGATCGGGTCGTAGATCGAGAGCGCACCCTTGGGTGCGGGGGTGCCCCCCCGCG
>NZ_BAAALT010000146.1:0-152 GCF_039528515.1 Luedemannella flava | reverse complement strand
AACACCGATTTCTTCGGATTCAGGTTGAAGCTAGACATAGTCGGACACGTCTTCTCCGTTGGCGCCCAAGATCACCGTCTGGCTGTCGCTAACGGCAGCGGTGGTCTTGGTCTTGGAAGTTCGAGTGCGGGTCTCACCGGTCGTGTTGGCAC
>NZ_BAAALT010000145.1:0-12315 GCF_039528515.1 Luedemannella flava | reverse complement strand
CGATGAACAGGACCTCTCCGCGCTGGTACCGGCTTCGTCGGTCCTAGTTCGGTCCCCGGTCGCGTGCGGGCGGCCTGACGTGGCATGATGCGACCCCGCTCGGGGGAGGGACCGCTCATGAACGCGCGCCGCGCACTGCTATCCGGATTGTGCCTTTTCGTGGCCTTAGCGGCATCCGGCTGCGCCGGCGACCCGCCGAAGACGGACCCGATCCTTCAACCGGCCGCCACCACGCGCGTGGGTCCGCTCCCGGTCAACGCGAACGCTGTCGTGCCGCAGACCGCCCTCGGGCCTACGGGCGCCGGCAGTACCGACGCGGTCGCGGTCGTCTCGGACACCTACATCGTCAGGCCGGTGGCGGCCCAGGGCGCGTTCGCGGTGCGCCGGCGGTCGGACAACACGCTGGTCCTGACGCACCGGACCACGCGCGGCCTGGAAACGACGTTCGCCGACCTCGCGGGCGACCTGTTCGTCGTGGCCGACGACAACGTGAACACCAACGGCGGAACCGACCACCCGTCCGTGATCTACATCTACGACCTCAGGACCAAGCGGCGTACGACGCTCGCCGACGTCACTGGCGCCCCGCGCCAGGGGCAGGGCCAGTTCGCCACCCTCACCGACGACGGCCGGCTGTACTACGTCTCCGTGACCGCCAAGAAAAAGAACACCTTCCAGTACTGCGTGGGCATGGCCGACCTGCGCACGATGCGCGGGTCCACGGTGGAATGCGCCAACGAGGCCAACAACCCTGTCTTCGTCGCTCCGGGCGAGGACGGCGCGACCTGGACGGTCAGGTCCTACGAGGCGATCTGCGACACCGGCCGGGGCATCAGGGGCGGCCGGATCATCCCGATCGGTCCGGCGGACTGCGCGACGGTCGGGACGGGCACCGTGCGGGGCTGGTCCGTCTGGGCCGCCACGTTGGGGGCGGGCGGGCGCAACCACGGCGTCACGGCCCACGCCACTGACGGGACCACGCTCGTCGACCTGGGCGAGGTCACCGGCATCTCGTTCACCACGTGCGGCGACTACGTGTACTGGTCCGCGGGTCCCGGGCAGCCGCAGATCCGTCGGTGGAGCCCCGGCATGACCGAGATCGAGGTGGCCTACGACTTCGAGGTCCGGGAGAAGGCCGTGTTCGGCGCGGACCCGGATGACCGCGGGATCGTCCTGGCCGGCTGCGCCGACAACCTGATGACGCTCGCGACGTGGACCAGGAACCAGGACCGGAGCCTGACCACGCGGTTCGTCGTGGTGCCGTCGCGCCGCGGTTGACCGCCGGTCAGTACTTGCGGTCGGGCAGCGCCGCCTTCGCCTGTTCCTGGGTGAACGTGGTCTCCTGGGTGACGATCCGGGGCGGCACCGGCTGGCCGTTCGCGATCTTATTGACCAGGTCCATGAGCTGCGGGCCGAGCAGCGGGCTGCACTCGGCGATGAAGGTGAAGCGCCCCTCGGCGAGCGCCTTCATGCCGTCGCGGACGGCGTCGATGCTCACGATCCGCACGTCGCGCCCCGGCTGCAGGCCGGCGGCCTCCAACGCCTTCGCGGCCCCGAGCCCCATGTCGTCGTTGTGCGCGAACACGACGTCGATGTCGCGGTCGGTCTTGAGGATCGCGCGCATCACCGCCTCGCCCTTGGGGCGGGTGAAGTCGCCCGTGCGCGAGGCCACGATCTGGAACCTCGGCTCGCCCTTGATCGCCGCGCGGAAGCCGGCCGCGCGGTCGGTCGCGGGCGCCGACCCGGTGGTGCCCCGCAGTTCCACGACACGGACCGTGCCGGGCCGGCTGGCGTAGTAGTCGACCAGCCACTCGCCGACCAGCGTGCCCTCCTTGACGAAGTCGGAGCCGATGAACGTGGTGTAGAGGTCCTTGCTCGTGGTCCTGATGGCCCGGTCGGTGAGGATGACCGGGATGCCCGCCTGGCGGGCCTCGGTCAGCACCTCGTCCCAGCCGGTCTCGACGACGGGGGAGAACGCGATGACGTCGACGCGCTGCTTGATGAACGACCGGATCGCGGTGATCTGGTTGGCCTGCTTGCCCTGCGCGTCGGAGAAGCGCAGCTTGATCCCCGCGTCCAGGGCCGCGTCGTGGATGGACACGGTGTTCGCCGTGCGCCAGCCGCTCTCCGCGCCGACCTGCGAGAAGCCGACGACGATCTTCGAGCCGTCGGCGGCGAGGTTCTCGGGCGGGGCGCACGCCGCCAGCGAGACGCATACCAGTGCGATGAGGAGGAGTCTTCGCATGCGCTAGCCCTTCAAGGCGCCACGGATGAAGCCGCGCACGTAGTACCGCTGCAGCATGAGGAACACCGCGATGCACGGCAGGGCCGCGGTGACGACGCCCGACAGCAGCGCCCCGTAGTCGACGGAGCCGAGGCTGCCCGACTGGAGGTTGAACAGCGCCACGGGCAGCGTGAACTTCTCGTCGTCAGTGATCAGGATCAGCGGGGCGACGAACTCGTTCCACGAGGCGAGGAACGAGAACAGCGCGACGGTGACGATGCCTGGCCGTACCCCGCGCAGCAGCACGTGCCAGAGCGCCCGCGTCGGGCCGCAGCCGTCGACGAGCGCGGCCTCCTGCAGCTCGACGGGCAGCGCCTCGAACGAGTTGCGCATCATGAACAGCCCGAACGGCAGCTGGAACATGGCGAGCATGAGGCCGAGACCGAGCAGCGAGTTCTGCAGCCCGATCCAGCCGAGCAGGATGTAGAGCGGGATGAGCAGGGTCGTGTGCGGCACCATGAGGATCGCCAGCGTGGTCAGGAACAGCAGGTCGCGGCCGGGGAACGCGAACCTCACGACGGCGTAGCCGCCCAGCGTGGTCAGCACGACGGTGACCGTCACGGTGATGGCCGCGACGATGGCCGTGTTCAGCATGTACGTGCCCAGACCGCTGCCGTACCAGACCATGCGGCGGTAGTTCTCCACGCCCCAGCCCGCGCCGTCCTTCGCGGCGGTCGGACCGTGCAGCGAGCCGTAGAGCGTCCACAGCATCGGCGTCAGGAACAGCACCGCGAGCCCCAGCGACGTGGTGTAGACGCCGAACCCCCGTACCCGCGCGAGAAGTGTGCCCACGTCCGCTCCTACCGCCGGTCGCCGCGCCGGAGCAGGCGCAGCTGGATGCCGTTGATGACGATGAGGACGGCCAGCAGCGCGACCGAGATGGCGCTGGCCCGGCCGAGGTCCTGGGAGGTGAACGCCTCCCGGTACGTGTCGATCACGACCGTCGCGGTGCCGTAGCGACCGCCCGTGAGGATGAAGAACTGGTCGAATGTGAGCAGCGAGTTCGTGACCAGCAGGACCAGCATCAGCGCGATCGTCGGGCGCAGCAGCGGCAGGGTGATCTGGCGCATGATCTGCAGGCTGCCCGCCCCGTCGCTGCGCGCCGCCTCGTAGATGAGCGGATTGATCGACTGCAGGCCGATCATCAGGATGATCATGTAGTAGCCCGCGAACCGCCACGTCGTCATGGCGATGGTCGAGTACAGGGCGTTGTCGCCCGTACCCAGCCAGGCGATGTCGCCGACGTGCAGCCAGCGGGCCACGACATTGAGCGGCGACCCGGTGTCGTTGAAGAACGCGTAGAACAGCAGGCTCGCCGACGCCAGCCCGACCGACACGGGCAGGAAGTACACCGTGCGCAGCAGCCGCATCCCCGGCCGCGGGTCCTGCACCAGCAGCGCCAGGCCCCACGACACCAGCCCGAGCACCACGGTCGTCAGCACCGTGTACTTGAGCGTGAACACGAGCGCCCGCCCGAACAGCGGATCGCGCAGCGCGCGGTAGTTGTCCAGCCCGTTGGGTTCGGAGGCGCCGAGCAGCGGCCAGTGATTCACCGACATCCAGATCATCAGACCCAGTGGTACGACGAAGAGCACGATGACGACGACCGCCATCGGCGCCGCGTACAGCGCGCCGGCGAGGTTGCGCCGGCGGGCCTGCCGCGACGGCGGGAGCGCGCCCCGGTGCCGCTGTACGCCCGGCGAGCTGGTCAGCAAGGTGGTCACGGCGATTCCTCGGATAGCTCAGTCGCCGGCCAGCGACCGGGTGATGTCGTCGTTGTGGCGCTCGAGGGTCGGCGCGGCGGGGCCGTCGCCGAAGACCGCGTCGGCGACCGCGAACATCCAGGGACCGTTGGGGTCGTTGTAGGTCTTGCCGAAGTTGACCGCGAACGGCGTCTGGCCCAGGCCCGCGAGTTTGGTGAGGATCACCAGCCGCGGGTCCTGCTCGGCGTAGACGTTGTTCGCGAGGTCGCGGCGCACCGTCACGTTCTTGTTCAGCGCGAGGACGTTCACCTGCGTGTCCTCCGACAACATCCACGAGATGAAGTCCCAGGCCTGCGCCGCGTGGCGGCTGTTGGCGCCGATGCCGAGCACGTCGCCGCCGACGAACGAGGACTCACCGCCGCTCAGGCCCGGCACGGCGGCCACGCCGACCTGCAGCTCGGTGCCCTCCCGGATGTTCTGCAGCGCGGTCGCGCCCATGGCCTGCATGCCGACCCGGCCGTTGCTGAACTCGCGGGTCCAGGTGGGCCCGCTCTCGTTCTTCGCCGACGGTGGCACGAGGCCCTCGGCGTACATCCGGCCGTACAGGTCGAGGACGTCGCCGGCGATCGGGTTGTCGATCGTCGACGCCGTGCCCTCCTCGTTGAGCACCGACGACCCGGACGCCCAGATCATCGGCCAGGTCGACACGAGCATGCAGGACGGGCACGCGCCGGCGAACGTGAAGCCGTGCACGCCGTCGCCGAGCTCGTTGATCCGCTTGGCGAAGGTGTGCAGCTCCGCCAGGCTCGACGGCGGCGTGTCCCCGTCCAGGCCGGCCGCGATGAACAGCGCCTTGTTGTAGAACAGCGCCGCCACGTCGATGTCGAACGGGACGCCGTACGCGCGCCCCTCATGGGTCGCCGCCCGCATGTGCGACGTGGCCAGCTCCGCCCGGTACGGCAGGGTGTCGACCCGGGCCGTCATGTCGAGGAACACGCCCTTGGACGCGTAGTTCGGCGCGTACAGGACGTCCACGGCGAGCAGGTCGGGCAGCTGGTGCGCGCCGGCCGCGGCCCCGATCCGTTGCTGGTAGGAGTCGTCCGGCATGACGGTCAGCTTGATCTTGTTCCGGTGCGTCGCGTTGTACTCGTCGATCAGCTGCTCGGCGAAGGACCCCATCAGCGAGCGGGTCCACATGGTGATCGTCGTGCCGTCGTCGGTCGCGGAGATGTCCGTGGACGCGGGGTTCGTGGTCGCCTTCTGGCACGCGGCGAGCAGCACCGCGGCGCACGCCAGGGCGGCGACCGTCGAGGCCCGGCTGCGACCCACGAACTCACCCCCTCATGCACTTCGACCGATCTGAAACTTTCGGGTTACGAGTTGTTAACGTTCACATGGTGGCCCCGAGGCGTCAACTGTCCGTCCGGTTGATTCACGTCGCGTCGACTTGTTAGCGATAACAAAGTCCGCCTAGGCATTCAGGTAGGCCAGCACGGCCATCACCCGGCGGTTGTCGTCGTCGGACGGGGGCATGCCGAGCTTGGCCAGGATGCTGTTGATGTGCTTGCTGACGGCCTTCTCGGTGATGAACAGGCGGGCGCCGATCGCCGTGTTGGACCGGCCCTCGGCCATGAGGCCGAGCACCTCCCGCTCGCGGGGCGTCAACGCCGCGAGCGGGTCGGCGGTCGGACGCCGGGCGAGCAGTTGCGACACCACCTCGGGGTCCATGACCATGCCGCCGCCGGCGACCTGCCGGACGGCCTCGACGAACTGGCGTACGTCGGAGACCCGGTCCTTGAGCAGGTAGCCGACGCCACCCGCGCGGTCGGCCAGCAGTTCGCGCGCGTACAGCTGCTCGACGTGTTGGGACAGCACGAGTACGGGCAGGCCGGGGACCTGTTCGCGGGCCGCGATCGCGGCCTTGAGGCCCTCGTCGGTGAACGTGGGCGGCAGGCGCACGTCGACGACCGCGACGTCCGGGCGGTGGGACAGCAGGGCGGGCAGCAGTGCCGGGCCGTTGTCGACGGCCGCGACGACCTCGCAGTCGAACGCCTCGAGCAGCCGCGTCAGGCCGTCCCGGAGGAGGGCGAGGTCCTCGGCGATGACAACTCGCACGGCAGCTCCATGATCACGACGGTCGGCCCGCCGGGCGGACTGGACACCGACATGATTCCATCGAACGCCGCGAGCCGTCGCTCGATGCCCCGCAGGCCGCTGCCGTTCGCCGGGTCGGCGCCGCCGTGTCCGTTGTCGCCGACCTGGATGGCCAGGCGCCCGTCGCGGTGCGTGAGGCGCACCCAGGCCGTACTCGCGTGGCTGTGTTTGGCGACATTGGTGAGGATCTCGGCGACGGCGAAGTACGCCGCCGACTCCACCGGGGCGGGTGGGCGGCCGGGCAGGTCCACGTCCACGGACACGTGCAGCGGGACGGCGAGCGCGAGGGCGCGGACGGCCCCGTCGAGGCCGCGCTCGGCGAGCACCGGCGGGTGGATGCCGCGTACGAGGTCGCGCAGGTCGCGCAGCGCCTCGCCGCTGGACTGGCGGGCCTCGGCGAGCAGCGCGGCGGCCTGTTCCAGGTCGTTGCGCAGCAGCTCCTCGGCCAGGCCGAGGCTCATGCTGAGCGAGACCAGCCGGGCCTGCGCGCCGTCGTGCAGGTCGCGTTCGATGCGGCGCAGCTCGGCGGCCTGGGCGTCGACGGTCTCCGCGCGGGTGACGGTCAGCTGGTGCACCCGCTGGGCCAGGTTGGCGGACGCGTTGGGTCGCAGGAAGAAGCTGGCGAAGGTCGCCTCGATCCAGGTGAGCCAGCGGGCGCCGGCCAGGCCGATGGCGAGGAAGAGCGCGCCCTGCGGGATGGTCAGCACGGCCTCGAAGGCGTTGTCGATGGGCCAGAAGATTCCGTAGCCGTACCAGTCGAGGATCATCGTCAGGAAGATCGGGATGCCCAGGATGCCTTCCAGGCCGTACAGCGGCAGGAGGGCGGCGAGCAGGCCGCACACGCCGCCGGCGAGCGCGCCGGGGATCAGCCAGGCGAAGTCCTTCCAGGTGGCCGGGTCGCGAACGATATGCCGGAAACGTTCCCATTTTCCGTAGCTGGCGTCGGTCGGCGTGGGCAGGTACGGCACCGCGATGGGCACGCCCGACCCGGCGGCCAACCGGCGGCTGAGGTTGACGCGCCACCGCACCACGGACGTGACCACCGGGAAGGCGGCGAAGCCCAGCCCCGCGGCCGGGATGAGCGCCAGCGACACCACCGACAGCACGAACAGCACCGGGTTCAGCGTGATGGCGAGCAGCCCGACGGCCAGGCCCCGCAGCATGGCCGGGGGTCCGTCGCGCCACAGCGGCGGCAGGTCGGCCAGCCACCTGCGCACCTGGTCGGGGAGCAGATCTCGCATCCGAGCATTCTCACCCGCCGCCGCCAGCGGGTCAGGGGTGCTGGCACCCGATCGCCGACGGTGGTGCTGGCACCACCGGGGTGGGGCCCTGCCACTCCTGTCTTCCGCGTCCCGCACGCCTGAGATGGATGCGTCTGGATTTTCCGGGAGAAGGGATCACGCCCGTGTGGGCTCGACTGCTCAGCGGCCGTCGGAGCAAGCTGGCCGTACTCGCCGTGTGGTTGATCGTGGCATCGGTGGCGGGACCGATCGCGATCAAGCTTTCCGAGGTGCAGGACAACGAACAGATCGGCGCGCTGCCCGCCAGTGCGGAGGCGCACCGGGCCGCGGACCGGCTCGCCCGGGCGTTCCCGGAACCGTCCGCCCTGGTCGCGGTCGCCGTGTACGCCCGCGACGCCGGTCTCACCGCCGCCGACCGCGCCAAGGTCGACGCTGACCGGGCGGCGTTCGCGCGGTACGCCGAGGGCGGCCAGGTGGCGCCGGCCGAGCCGAGCGCGGACGGTAAGGCGCTGCTGCTGGCGTTCGCGCTGGCCGGCGACGACGACGCGCAGAGCGCGGCCGTCGAGCACATCCGCAACCAGCTGACGACCGGCCCGCCGCACGGCCTGCGGGTCGCCCTGACCGGCTCGGCCGGGGCCACCGACGACATCTTCGACGCGTTCGAGGGCATGGACGGCGCGCTGCTGCTGGCCACCGCCCTGGCCGTCGCGCTGATCCTGATCCTGTCCTACCGCAGCCCGGTGCTGTGGCTGCTGCCGCTGATCGCCGTCGGCATCGCCAGCCAACTGGCCAGCGCCGTGGTGTACCTGCTGGCGAAGCACGCCGGCCTGGCGGTGAACCTGCAGAGTCAGAGCATCCTGACGATCCTGGTGTTCGGCGTCGGCGTGGACTACGCGTTGCTGCTCATCGCCCGCTACCGCGAGGAGCTGCGCGAACACGACGACCGGCACGCGGCGATGGCCCAGGCGCTGCGCCGGTCCCTCCCGGCCATCGCCGCGTCGGCGGCCACCGTCAGCCTCGGCCTGCTGTGCCTGCTCGCCGCCGCGCTGCCGGCCACCCGCGGCCTCGGCCCGGTCGGCGCGGTCGGGGTGATCGCCGCGTTCGCGGTCATGACGACGCTGCTGCCGGCGTTCGTCGTGCTGTTCGGCCGGTGGGTGTTCTGGCCGTTCGTGCCGCGCGTGGGCGGCGCCGTCGCCGAGCACCGGGTCTGGCGCGCGATCGCCGGCCGGGTCGGCGCCGCGCCGCGCGCGATCTGGCTGGTCACCGCTCTGGTACTGGTCGCGCTGACGGCGGGCATCAGCACGCTGGGCATCGGCATGCCGGGGGACAAGTCGTTCACCAAGGAGGTCGGCTCGGTCACCGGCCAGCACATGGTCGAGGACCACTACGCGGCCGGCACCGTCTCGCCGGCGCTCATCATCGCCCCGGCCGGCGCGGCGGGCGCGGTCACCGCGGCCGCGAAGGGCGTCGACGGCGTCGCGGACGTGGCGCCGGCCGAGCTGTCGGCCGACGGGCAGTGGGCACGGGTGCGCGCGGTCCTGGCGGACCCGCCGGAGTCGGATGCCGCCGTGGAGACGGTGCGCCGCCTGCGCACCGCGGTCCACGGGGACGGCGCGCTGGTGGGCGGCGACACCGCGGTCCAGCTGGACACCCGCGACGCGGCCGCCCGCGACGACCGGGTGGTCATGCCGCTCATCCTCGCGGTGGTGCTGATCGTCCTCGTCCTGCTGCTGCGCGCCGTCGTCGCGCCGTTGCTGCTGCTCGCGAGCGTGGTGCTGTCCTACCTCGCGGCGTTGGGCGCGGGGGGTCTCGTCCTCTCGGCGATGGGCTACCCGGACCTGTGGGAGGCCCTCCCGCTGCAGACGTTCCTGTTCCTGGTGGCGCTGGGCGTGGACTACACCATCTTCCTGATGACCCGGGCGCGCGAGGAGGTCGCCCGGACGGACCACCGCACCGGCGTGCTCACCGCGCTGACGGTCACCGGCGGCGTCATCACCAGCGCCGGCGTGGTCCTGGCCGCCACGTTCGGGGCGCTGACCGTCCTGCCGCTGGTCCCGTCGGTGCAGACGGCCGTCATCGTGGTCGTCGGCGTCCTGCTCGACACGCTCCTGGTCCGTACCCTGCTGATCCCGGCCCTAGCCCTGCACCTCGGACGCCGGGTCTGGTGGCCGGGCCGCCTGTCCCACCCGACCCCGGTCACACCCGCCCCGCTCCGCGAAACGGTGCCCACCACCTAGCGGTGAGGTTCGCGTTATGGCGCCATAGCGATGGACTGCGCTCTCGCATTCCAGAGCTATGGCGCCATAACGCCGCCACGCGCGACTGTCTGGGGAGCGGGAAGATCAGTTAGGCTCCCGCCGTGATATTCGTGGACGGGCAGGCCAATGAGCGACTGGTGCTCGATGGCGAGTGGTTCGAGAAGCTGCGGGGCGGGCACTCCGCGACCCGCGTGCCGGCGTCGTCCTTCCGGGGCGTGACGTGGGCGGACATCGACCGTCGGGTGCGGATGTTCAGCAGCGAGCGGGAGAAGCTGGTCCAGGTGACCCTCCAGTTCGACGGCGGGCCGTTCGTCGGCTTCGTCACCGCTGCCGACAAGCGCCCCGAGCTGGAGGCGATCGTCGCGGGCCTGGAGGCGCAGCGACGGCCATGAGTGTCGCGCGACGCGGCACGTTGGCCGCGCTCACCGCGGTCATCGTGCTGGCCGGCTGCGGTGTGGGTGACGCCGCACCGGCGTCGCCCGTGACGCGAGCGTCCGTGCCCAGCTCATGGACACAGTCGGGGCCGGGGGATCACGTGATCACGGCTGACTGGGCCGGCGAGCAGCGGTCGTTCCGCCTGCATGTGCCGCCCGGCAAGCAGCGGGGCGTCCCGGCGCCGCTCGTCGTCGCGCTGCACGGCTACCAGGGTGACGCGGCCGGTTTCGCGGCCGCGACAGGGTTCGACGAGTTGGCCGACGAACACGGCTTCCTGGTCCTCTACCCGGAAGCCCTCTCGGGCAGCTGGAACGCCCTCTACTGCTGCGGCGACACCGATGACGTGGGCTTCATCCGCGCGCTCGTCGAGCGCCTCGCGCGCGATGGGGCGGGCGACCCCGCGCGGACCTATGTCACGGGGTTCTCCCAGGGCGCCGAGCTGGCCTACCGCCTGGCCGTCGAGCTGCCGGGCGTGTTCGCGGCGATCGCGCCGGTCGCCGCCGGCTTCAACACCAGCGGCGTCGCGCAGCCACCGACCTTCCGGCCGGACCGGCCGGTCTCGGTGATGACGTACTACGGCACCCTGGACCCCTACGCGGGTCAGGTGGAGGAGGGCCTGAAGGTATGGGGCGATCGGGTGGGTTGCCCCGCCGTGCGGCCCGGCGCCGCTGCCGTGCGGTGCGTCGATGGCAGCGACGTCGCCTCCTACGCCGTCGACGGCCTGGGCCATCAGTGGCCCACCGCCGGTGACCAACCGCCCGCGTCGGCGCGGATCTGGGACTTCTTCGCCGCTCATCCGCGGCCGTCATAGATCATGATCAAGCACATAGTCTTTGATATTGATGACACGCTCTGCGACTTCGCGGGCGCGCGCGAGCGTGGCCTGGTCAACGCGTTCGCGCTCGTTCCGGACGAGGGTCGCGCGGCGGCGCTCGACTGTTGGCGGACGGTGGAGCCGCTGCTCTTCCAGCACTTCAACGATCGACTGTTGTCGCGGGAGGGCTACCGCCGGCTTCGCTTCCTGATCCCCTTGTCGCTGACGCACGGTGGTGGCGACGACGAAGCGCTCGCGGCGCGGATGAACGAGCGATTCATGGCCGAGGTCAACGACCGCATCACGGCCACGCTTCACGCGGTCGACTGCCTGACCACGCTTGCCCGTAGCGGTATCGGTCGGCACATCCTCACCAACGGCCCGGCCGACGGTCAGCGTCGCAAACTGGCCGTCGCCGGGTTGGACACCCTGGTCGACGAGCTGTTCGTCAGCGAGGAACTCGGCTTCGCCAAGCCCGATCCGGCCGCGTTCCAGGCGGTACTCGGTCGGCTGGGCGCCCAGCCCGGTGAGGTGCTGGTGGTGGGCGATTCCATGAGCGCCGACGTCGCCCCGGCTCGGGCGCTGGGCATGCCCGCGTTGTGGTACGCGCCCGACGCGCGACAGCCGGGTCCGGGAACGATCCGCTCCCTGCTGGAGGTGCCGGCGTCCGCGCGGCTGCCCGCGACGGCGGTCATCAGGGGGCGTTAGTCGTACGACCTGACGGGGCGGGGTGGGGCGGGCGGTGGGGCGTCGTCCAGGACCACGACGGGGGTGCCGGGCGGGACCTGGGCGAGCATCTTGCGTTGGCCCCAGCGGGTCAGCCGGATGCAGCCGTCCGTGGTGTTCCGGCCCAGGTCGCCGTCGTGGTACCAGGTGTGGATGCCGATGTGCGCGCCGCGCAGGCCGTACGGGACGCGGTGCGGCTTGTCGGGGACGGCGCCGAGGGCGAAGACGTCCGTGTCGCCGTAGACCATGCCGGGCAGCCGGGAGCGACCCAGGATGAACGTGCGGCCCAGCGGCGTGGGGGTGCTCGTCAGGCCCAGCGTCACGGGCCAGGTGTGTTGCGGGACGCCGTCGCGCAGCCAGGTCAGTTCGTGCGTGCGGCGTACGACGATGATCAGATCGCGCAGGGTGGTGGTGGTCCAGGCGCCGCGGCGCGGTGGCAGCCAGCCGATGCGCCGGTTCACCGACGGCAGGAGTACGGCGGTCCAGCCGGCGCGGCGCGCGACGACCGGAACGGTGAGCGGCGCGCCGAGGATGTCCGGCCCGAGGAAGGCGCGCGGCCGCCCGCCGGGCGCGTCGTACACGGCGACGCGGCGCACCGGGTGCAGGCCCTCGGTCAGCGGTGCGGTGGACAGCGGCGCCGGGTCGCGCGGGAACCCGCCCGGCGCGGCGTCGTAGCTGATGACCGGCAGGCTCGCCGGGG
>NZ_BAAALT010000144.1:0-8625 GCF_039528515.1 Luedemannella flava | reverse complement strand
GGCCCGGCGGGCCGCGCGGCCGGCCCCGGCGCGTAAGGGCGGAGCGGCCGACGGCGGCGAACCGCGGCGGTTCCGGCCACGGGGGTACTCAGGCTCGGGGCCCGACCCGCGCGACCCGCAGCCGTTCGGGTCGATCATGGGACGGCTCATGCAGACGCGCGGGTGGGAGAAGCCCGCCGCCGAGGGCAAGGTGTTCGGCGCCTGGGAGGCGGTCGTGGGCGCCGACGTGGCGGCGCACTGCCGGCCGGTGAAGCTGGAGGACGGCGTCCTCACCGTGGAGGCCGAGTCGACCGCCTGGGCGACGCAGCTGCGGCTGCTCAGCGCGAAGCTCGTCGGGCTCATCGCGGCCTCCGTCGGGCACAACGTGGTCACCCGGCTGAACATCCACGGGCCGGTCGCGCCGTCGTGGAGCCGGGGGCCCCGGCGGGTGCCCGGTCGTGGCCCGCGGGACACGTACGGATAGGCGATCCCATATCTAGTGGCGGTCGTACACAGGTGTGTCCACAGCTTGTGGATTACGCCTGTGTAGTTCGGAGATCGTCTCCGAAATGCCCGTATTTGTGGCGCTAGAAGTCCGCGTAGACGGCGAAGCCGCGGTCGGCGCAGCGGCGGTAGAAGACCGTGAGCACCCGCAGTTCCAGCAGCGTGAAGTTCCACTGCGGCGGGTTGCCCTCGTCGTCGCGCAGGCTGTCCAGCCGCTGGTCGAGCCAGCGCAGCTGCTGCTCGGCGAGGCGGCCCTGGTTGAGCGCGGCGCCCAGCACGACGGCCACGCTGTCGAAGGTGATCTCGTCCCCCGCCTGGCCGAGCGCCTCGTGGCCGGCGACGAAGCGCTCCAGGCCGCCGGCGATCCACGCGCAGCCGTCCGGGTCGATGACCGGGTCCTCATCCTCGGCCGCCGCGTCGGTCGCGAACAGCACGCCGTCGAGCCCGAGGAGAAGGTCCACCAGGTCGGTGTAGGCGCCGGCGCGCACGGTCGAGGTCTTGGCGATGTGGGCGGCGAGCGCCGCCGCCGGCCCGGCATGCGCGGGGGCACCTGCCGCGACGTGGGCGAAGTCGGCGAACTCGTCGGCGGGGACAGGCTCATAGAAGCGGCCGGTGCGCGGCCACTGGACGGCCACGTTGTCGAGCGCCATCGGGGTTACCTCCCTATCCCGCTGCTGCGCCTGCTGGGCACCGAGGCGGGGCATGCCGCCCGCGGGCTGCTTGGGCCCCGATAGAGGCGGCAAGGCAACATACGTCACTCCGGTCACCCGGCGCGACCCCTGAACCGGCAGCATTCGCCCCGGGCAGGGCGCTCGCCGCACGACGGCGCTGCGCCCCTCGCGCCCCGGTTGTGCGATAGGGGGGTCGGCTCCGCCGCTGAACGAGGCGCTGCGGCGGTTCCAGAGGGGTCAACGCCGTGATTGCGGGGTGCCGCAGGGCAGTCTCGTCGCACGCGCACAGTAGGATGGCGGTGGACCTGACAACTGACTGGACAGCGGCCGCGACAGGCCCACTGACCAGCACACGACCGACCGTTGACGATGCGTGATCCGCGAAGCGGCCCGCGCACGACCCCTGCCGGCCGGCACGCCCCCGCGTGCCTCCGCGGAGAAAGCGACTGATGGTGGCAGCGCCCAAGCAGAAGCCTGGTGACTACAACGCATCGTCGATCACGGTGCTCGAGGGCCTGGAGGCCGTGCGCAAGCGGCCCGGCATGTACATCGGCTCGACCGGTGAGCGAGGGCTGCACCACCTGGTGTGGGAGGTAGTGGACAACGCGGTCGACGAGGCCCTCGCCGGCTTCTGCGACACGATCGAGGTGACCCTGCTGGCCGACGGCGGCGTGCGCGTCGTCGACAACGGCCGCGGCATCCCGGTCGACATCCACCCGGTCGAGAAGCGGCCCACGGTCGAGGTCGTCCTCACCGTGCTGCACGCGGGCGGCAAGTTCGACGGCAAGGCGTACGCGGTCTCCGGCGGTCTGCACGGCGTCGGCATCTCCGTGGTCAACGCGCTGTCCACGCGCATCGACCTCGAGATCTGGAAGGACGGTCACGTCTGGCGTCAGCGCTACAACAACTCCAAGCCCGACAAGCTGGACAAGGGCGAGACGACCAACCGCACCGGCACCTCGGTGACGTTCTGGCCGGACGACAAGATCTTCGAGACGACCGAGTTCACGTACGAGACGATCTACCGGCGCCTGCAGGAGATGGCCTTCCTCAACCGCGGTCTGACGATCGCGCTGCGCGACGAGCGCGAGGACGCCAACGAGGAGAAGCGCGAGATCACCTTCTGCTACAAGGGCGGCATCGCCGACTTCGTGCGCCACCTCAACCAGACCAAGAGCGCGATCCACCGCTCGGTCGTCGAGTTCGGCGCCGAGGGTGAGGGCATGGCCGTCGAGATCGCGATGCAGTGGAACGAGTCGTACGGCGAGAGCGTCTACACGTTCGCGAACACCATCAACACCCACGAGGGTGGCACCCACGAAGAGGGCTTCCGTTCCGCGCTCACCGGCGTGATCAACAAGTACGGGGCCGACAAGAAGCTGCTCAAGAACGACGAGAAGCTCTCGGGTGAGGACATCCGCGAGGGACTCGCCGCGATCATCTCGGTGAAGCTGGCCAACCCGCAGTTCGAGGGTCAGACCAAGACCAAGCTCGGCAACACCGACATGCGCAGCTTCGTGCAGAAGACCTGCAACGAGTGGCTGGTCGACTGGCTGGAGCGCAACCCGGCCGAGGCTAAGGTGATCATCACCAAGGCGTCCCAGGCGGCCCGCGCCCGCATCGCCGCCCAGCAGGCCCGCAAGCTCGCGCGGCGCAAGTCGCTGCTGGAGACCGGCTCGATGCCGGGCAAGCTCGCCGACTGCCAGTCCACCGACCCCCGGGTGTCGGAGATCTTCATCGTCGAGGGTGACTCCGCCGGCGGCTCGGCCAAGCAGGGCCGTGACCCGAAGGTGCAGGCGATCCTCCCGATCCGCGGCAAGATCCTCAACGTGGAGAAGGCGCGCATCGACCGCGTGCTGAAGAACAACGAGGTCCAGGCGCTGATCACCGCGCTCGGCACCGGCATCCACGACGAGTTCGACATCGAGAAGCTGCGGTACCACAAGATCGTGCTGATGGCCGACGCCGACGTCGACGGCCAGCACATCCAGACGCTGCTGCTCACGCTGCTGTTCCGGTTCATGCGCCCGCTGGTCGAGCTCGGCCACGTCTACCTGGCGGCCCCGCCGCTTTACAAGATCAAGTGGAACAAGAAGGGCGACGACGCGCAGTACGCGTACTCCGACCGCGAGCGCGACGGCCTGATCGCGCTGCGCCAGCAGACCAAGCCGAACGCCAAGCCGGACGACATCCAGCGGTTCAAGGGTCTGGGCGAGATGAACTACCCGGAGCTGTGGGACACCACCATGAACCCGGCGACCCGCACCCTGCGCCAGGTCACGCTCGACGACGCCGCCACCGCCGACGAGCTGTTCAGCGTCCTCATGGGCGAGGACGTCGAGGCGCGGCGCACCTTCATCCAGCGCAACGCGAAGGACGTGCGCTTCCTCGACATCTGAGGCTGCCTGCGTTTTCCACATCGTCCACAGCGTTATCCACAGTGTGACCCACTGACTTATCCACAGTCGTTTGCCGAATTTATGACAAAGGGTTGATCGTGACGGAAACTCCAGGCGGCGAGCCGATCGAGCCGGGTGCCGAGGTCGGCATCCACGGGCGCATCGAGCCGGTCGGCCTCGAAGTGGAGATGCAGCGCTCGTACCTCGACTACGCCATGAGCGTGATCGTGAGCCGGGCCCTGCCGGACGTGCGGGACGGGCTCAAGCCCGTACACCGCAAGATCCTTTACGCGATGTACGACTCGGGCTACCGCCCGGACCGCGGCTACGTGAAGTGCTCCCGCGTTGTCGGTGACGTCATGGGCCAGTTCCACCCGCACGGCGACTCGTCGATCTACATGGCCCTGGTCCGCATGGCCCAGGACTGGTCCATGCGCTACCCGCTGGTCGACGGCAACGGCAACTTCGGCTCCCCGGGTAACGACCCACCAGCGGCCATGAGATATACCGAAAGCCGGCTGGCGCCGCTGGCGATGGAGATGCTGCGCGATATCGACGAGGACACCGTCGATATGCAGGACAACTACGACGGGCGGGCCAAGGAGCCCACCATCCTGCCGTCGCGCATCCCGAACCTGCTCGTCAACGGTTCCGAGGGCATCGCGGTCGGCCTGGCCACCAAGATCCCGCCGCACAACCTGCGCGAGATCGGCGCGGCGGTGCAGTGGTGCCTGGACAACCCCGACGCGGACGAGGCGACCACGCTCGAACAGCTCATCGAGATCGTCAAGGGTCCTGACTTCCCGACCCGCGGCCTCATCGTCGGCACCACGCCGATCCAGGAGGCGTACCGTACCGGCCGCGGCTCGATCCGGATGCGGGCGGTCGTCGACGTCGAGGAGGACAAGCGCGGCCGCGCCTGCCTCGTGGTGACCGAGCTGCCGTACCAGGTCAATCCCGACAACCTGGCCGAGCGCGTCGCGGACCTGATCCGCGAGGGCAAGCTCGCCGGCATCGCCGACATCCGCGACGAGTCGTCCGGCCGTACCGGCCTGCGGCTCGTGCTCGTGCTCAAGCGCGACGCGGTCGCCAAGGTGGTGCTGAACAACCTCTACAAGCACACCCAACTGCAGGAGACGTTCGGCGCCAACATGCTGGCGCTGGTCGACGGCGTGCCGCGCACGCTGAACCTGGCCCAGTTCGTGCGCTACTACGTGGCCCACCAGATCCAGGTCATCCAGCGTCGGACGGCGTTTCGGCTGCGCAAGGCCGAGGAGCGCGCGCACATCCTGCGCGGTCTGGTCAAGGCGCTGGACCTGCTCGACGAGGTCATCGCCCTGATCCGCCGCTCGCCGAGCGCCGAGGAGTCCAAGACGGGCCTCATGCGGCTGCTCGACGTGGACGAGATCCAGGCGACCGCGATCCTCGACATGCAGCTGCGCCGCCTGGCCGCCCTGGAGCGTCAGCGGATCATCGACGAGCTGAGCGACATCGAGCTGCGGATCAAGGACTTCAAGGACATCCTGGCGACCCCGGCCCGGCAGCGGAAGATCATTTCGGACGAGCTGGCCGAGGTCGTGGCGAAGTGGGGCGACGAGCGGCGTACCCGGATTGTCCCGTTCGACGGCGAGGTCTCGATGGAGGACCTCATCGCCCGCGAGGACGTGGTGGTCACGATCACCCGGACCGGGTACGCCAAGCGCACCAAGGTCGACCTCTACCGGTCGCAGCGCCGGGGCGGCAAGGGCGTGTCCGGGGCGACGCTGCGCCAGGACGACATCGTCAGCCACTTCTTCGTCTGCTCGACCCACGACTGGATCCTGTTCCTGACAAACAAGGGGCGCGTCTACCGGGCGAAGGCGTACGAACTTCCCGAAGCGCAGCGCACGGCCAAGGGTCAGCACGTGGCGAACCTGCTGGCCTTCCAGCCGGAAGAGCAGATCGCTCAGGTCATCGAGATTCCCAACTACGACGTCGCGCCGTATCTTGTCCTGGCGACGAAGAACGGGTTGGTCAAGAAGACGGCGCTGAGCGAATTCGACTCGAACCGCACCGGCGGCATCATCGCGATCAACCTGCGGGACAACGATGAGCTGGTTGGCGCCGCCCTCCTAGCATCGGAGGACGACCTGCTGCTGGTAAGCAAGCAGGCCCAGGCGATCCGTTTCTCGGCCACGGACGAGGCGCTGCGCCCGATGGGCCGCGCCACGTCCGGGGTGATCGGCATGCGCTTCGGCGACGGGGACGAACTGCTCGCGATGGAGGTGGTCCGGGACGGCATGGATGTGCTGACCGCGACCGACGGCGGCTACGCCAAGCGGACGCCGATCGAGGAGTACCCCATCCAGGGCCGGGGCGGAAAGGGTGTCCTGACCGCGAAGATCACCCAGCGTCGTGGTGGACTTGTGGGCGCAGTGGTGATCAGCCCGGACGACGAGCTGTTCGCCATCACGTCCAATGGGGGAGTTATCCGGACTCCCGTGAAGCCGGTGCGCAGGACGCGCGACCGGAACACAATGGGGGTCAAGCTGATGGACCTGCCTGATGGTGTGACTTTGGTGGCGATAGCTCGTAACGCAGACGAGCCGGACGAACAGGAATAGTCCATGACGGAGACGCAGGCGAAGTCGGGGGCTTCGGGGACCTCGACGGCACCGTCGGACGAGGAGCCCAAGACCATCGTGCCCACGGCTGACAAGCCGGACACGACGGAGGGTGCCGCGTCGGATGCCGCCGCTCCCGAATCCGCCACCAAGCCGCCGGCCGCCAAGCCGTCGGCCACGTCCGAGAAGGCTGACAGTTCGCCTGAGAGCGGCGGCGTCGCCGCCGGGTCGCTCGCGACGCCCGCGCCCACTCCGGGCGCGGGCGCCGCGGCCCGCGCCGCGGCCCCCCNGGGCCGCGCCCGCCGCGATCAAGGAGAGCCGCACGTCGGTCAAGACCAACGGCAAAACCTCCGAGAGTACGGACGACAGCCCGGCGGATCCCGCGCCGGCCACGCCGCCGACGGCTGCCGCCGCCGCGACGGGGACCGCGAAGGTGAAGCCCACCGAGGAGCCCGCGCCGGTCGTGACCGCGCGGGCGTCCGCACCCGCCCCGGCCCCGGCCACCCCGCCGGCGGGCGTTCCGGCCGCTGGGAGCGCCTCGGTCACAGCGAAGGCGTCCGTGCCGACGTCGTCGTCCCCCGAGACGGGCACCCGCCGGCCCGGCGTCTCGTCGTCGCTGTACGCCGGCACGCCGGTGAAGGGCACGGCGGCCGTCCCGGTCTCCTCGAGCACCCCGTCGGCGCTCTCGTCGACCTCGGTGAACCCGGCGGCCGACGCTCCCACCGCGCCCACGAGCGCGCCCGCCGCCGGCGCGGCCGCCGTCGGCGCCGCCCGGGTCACGGACGCGGTCCGCACGGCCCGCGCCACGGTCGCCGGCGCGACGGCCCGTGGCCCGCGTCGCGCGCGCCTGCACCTCAAGCGGATCGACCCGTGGTCCGTCATGAAGTTCGCGTTCGCGGTGTCGCTCGTGCTGTTCATCGTGGCGATCGTGGCCACCTCGGTGCTGTACCTGGCGCTGGACGCCATGGGCGTGTTCGCGAGCGTGAACAAGGCGCTCGCCGACATGGTCGGCCAGGACGGCGTCAAGATCACGGCCAAGGGCGTCATCGGCGCGTCGGTCCTACTCGGCGCGGTGAACATGGTCCTGTTCACGGCCCTGATGACGCTGGGCGCGTTCGTCTACAACGTGTGCGCCGACCTCGTCGGCGGCATCGAGCTGACCCTGTCCGAGAAGGATTGACGAGGGCCCCGTCACGCTGACAGGGCCGAGGTGGATACCCGTTTTGGTGAGCGAGGAGGAGTGCTGTAACGTTTCTCCTCGCGCCGCCCGTCCGGGCAACCGGTCGGGGCAGGGGGCTATAGCTCAGTCGGTTAGAGCGCAGAGCTGATAACTCTGAGGTCGATGGTTCGATTCCATCTAGCCCCACTTCCCGCCCGCCAGCCAGAGGTGGTTAGCGCCATGTGGAAGAAGCTGCTCATCCTCGCCGCACTGGTCGGCGCCGGCGCCTACGTGGCCAAGAAGGTCAAGAGCGCCAACGACGAGCGCGCACTCTGGCACGAGGCGACAACCGCCCCCGACCTCCGGTAGGGGCGCACGCAGCACCTCCGCCCGGGGCCGTAGCTCAATTGGCAGAGCACCGCCTTTGCAAGGCGGGGGTTAGGGGTTCGATTCCCCTCGGCTCCACTTTTCAGACCCTGATCAGGCGTTTGGACGTGTCACGCCGCGAATACGGCGACGACCGCTTCTCGGACGCGGTTCATGGTCGTTCCTGTTACCAGACCCAGTGACGGCCCGTTGGGTGCCGCACGTCGGAGCCGGTCCAGGTCGACGGCCCCGCCGAGCGGGTCAGCGTCATGAAGTGCGACCAGGTAGGGCGGGATGTCGGCGGTGCCGTGCCGGATCGGCGCGACCCACGGGGTCCGTGCCTGGTTGTGTCCGTCGGAGGAAACGACCAGGACGCGGAAGCGTACGCCGTTGACGTTGTGTTCGTAGATCTCGCCCTGGTTCACCACTCAGCACCAGCCAGGCGTTCGTCCTGCTCTGCCGAGTTCGCGGCGTCCCACACGGCCATCTCCGGACCATCTCCGCTGGCCAGGTTGTAGGCGTCGTAGCGACGGGATGCCTCGACCAGGGCGGCATCCCGGATCAGCTTGGCGACCCATGCGGAAGCGGCCATGCCGTGCTGGGCAGCCTGAGCCTTCGCCATGTCGATGACAGCCGGATCCAGAGAGACCGTGAGATTCGCTGTGGCCATGACTGTGACGATAGCTGTGACTGCCACTGTGACGCCAGGATAGAGCGATCCCACGTACATATGACCCGTCCGGGCCGGGAAGGCCGGCTGAATCGGCGTGCTTCAATGGCGACGGGGGAGGTGGGACTGTATGACGAACTACGCCCGCATGTACCGCTGGGGAATCACCCCTTGGGAGGGCTACGGAACGGCCGCCGCCGACAGCATCGCCACACTGCTGGACCGGGAGGAGGCCGAGCGCTCGCGCCCGCTGGGTCGCGCGCTCGACGTCGGT